>JAFDEW010000200.1 GCA_019310125.1 Deltaproteobacteria bacterium
GCAAAAATAATCAAAACTGCTAGGTAAAATTCAAAATGGAACTGTCACTGGCCACGATAGCCGAAGTTGTCAACGGCGAGATAAAAGGAGATAAGAATAAAAAAATTTGTGGTGCCGCGCCGTTTGATGATGCGTCTGGTGATGAAATAACATTTGCCGGTCACGCAAAATTTTTAAAAAACATTGATGAAACAGATGCCGGCGCGGTTATCGTTCCCCGAGATTTTCAAGGTTCTACAAAAAACATTTTACAGGTGGACAATCCCCAGCTTGCGTTTGCCATGGTATTGAACCTTTTTTATCCCCCTTTAAAACCGAAACCCGGTATAAGTTCATACGCATGTATCGGCAAAAACTTTGTATGCGGCCGGGAAGTGTCCATCGCTCCTTTTGTTATGATTGGAAATAACGTCACTGTTGGTCATGGAATCACGCTTGGTCCCAACGTAGTCGTCGGCGACAACGTGGTCATGGGAAACCATGTAAAGATTTACCCCAATGTGACAATACTGGAGCGCTGTACAATAGGAAACCGGGTGATCATACATGCCGGAACCGTGATCGGGAGTGACGGTTTTGGGTTTGCTTCTGACGGGAAAAAATATTACAAAATACCCCATACCGGTGTTGTCCGGATAGATGATGATGTGGAAATTGGTGCGGGGAATACGATTGACAGGGCCACTTTTGGTAAAACCTGGATAAAACGTGGGGTTAAAACGGATAACCTTGTTCATATTGCTCATAATGTGACCGTGGGTGAAGATAGTGTGCTTGTGGCCCAAGTCGGAATTTCAGGGAGCGTAACTATTGGAAAAAACGCCATACTGGCCGGACAGGCAGGAGTTGTAGGTCATTTGACCATAGGGGATAATGTAACCATTGGTGCTCAGGCCGGAGTTGCTAAATCCGTGCCCGGTGACGAAGTTGTGTCCGGATCACCGGCAATAACGCACCGATTGTGGCTAAGAGTTCAAAAGATTCTTCCCCGGCTTCCGGAGCTTAAAAGGAAGATAGAGGACATGGAAAAGAGATTAAAAAAGATTGAGAGAACGGAGAGGGAAAATGGAGAAAATATTTGATATTCAAAAAATTATGAGCATCTTACCTCACCGGTATCCGTTCATTATGATTGATCGCATAATTGAACTGGTTCCCGGCGAGAAGGTGGTTGCCCTTAAAAATGTAACCATTAACGAACCTTTTTTCCAGGGTCATTTCCCGGGGAATCCCATTATGCCCGGCGTACTTATGATCGAAGCCATGGGCCAGGCCGGTGCTGTGCTGGCGGCTGAATCACTGGCCGAAAAAGAACGTGGTTCACTGATATATTTTATGGGCATGAACAAGGTCAAATTCCGAAAACCGGTTGTGCCTGGTGATCAGATTATATTTGAGGTAAAATTTTTGAAACAGCGGGCCAAAGTGTTTAAGATGTCCGGAATGGCCCTTGTTGATGAAAAACTCGTGGCTGAAGCCGAACTTATGGCATCTTTTGGAGAAAAGCAATGATTCATGCAACGGCGATTATAGATTCAAAGGCCGAGCTGGATGCTAACGTGGAAGTTGGGCCACATTCCGTTATCAGACAAAATGTGTCTGTCGGAGCCGGAACCGTTATCGGTTCCCATGTGAGTATTGAACCTTATGTTACCATCGGCCAGGATTGTCATATATTTCCGCATGCCGCCATAGGCGCTGCTCCCCAGTCGTTGAAATTTAAGGGGGAAAAGACCGATGTTAAGATCGGACGCGGCACAATTATACGCGAATTCGTTACGGTTCACAGGGGAACGGAATTTGGCGGAGGACTTACTGAAGTTGGTGAAGAGAACTTTTTAATGGCCTATACCCATATCGCCCATGATTGCATCACCGGAAAAAAAGTCATTTTTGCAAACAACGCAACACTTGCCGGACATATTGTTGTGGGTGACAATGCCACCATCGGCGGACTGGTGGCAATACACCAATTTGTCAGGATCGGCGATTATGCATACGTGGGCGGAAAATCAGCGGTAGTGAAAGATATCCCACCCTATGTTATTGCATCCGGCGACAGGGCAAAGCTGCATGGCTTAAACAGTGTTGGGTTGAAACGCCACGGGTTTTCACAAGAGACATTGTCTTTATTAAAGAAAGCTTACCGGATTATTTTCCGCATTGGGATTACTTTAAATGAGGCCATAGAAAGAGTCAAAGCGGAGGTGGAACAGGTTCCCGAGGTGGTCAACCTGATCGATTTTATAAAATCTTCCCGGCGCGGGATTACCAGATGACTCATGACAAATGAATGCGATGCGGATAGGACTTATTGCGGGGGGCGGCCAGTTCCCCATCATTTTTTCAAAAGCGGCAAAATTAAAAGGATTTGTCATCTATGCAGTTGCTTATAATAATGAGACGGATCCCGGCCTGAAAGCGCATGTCGATACGATTGAATGGGTCCATCTCGGGCAGATCAATCGTATTATAAAATTTTTTAAAAAGAACGCGGTAAGCCAGGCGGTAATGATGGGGGCGATAACAAAGACGAGAATGTTTTCGGATGTAAGGCCCGACATCAAAGCCATTTCCCTTATTGCCGGTATGCGCCATACCCATGATGACGGGCTGTTAAGGGGGTTTGTCGCACTTCTCGAAAAAGAGGGTATTGAAATAAAACCCTCAACATTTCTGCTGCCGGATCTTTTAGCGCAAAAAGGTTGCTGGACAAAACGGAAGCCGAACCGATCCCAGAACAAAGATATTGAACTCGGCTGGAGAGTGGCCAAAGAGATTGGGCGCCTTGATATCGGCCAGTGTGTGGTGGTGGGAGGCGGGTCTGTTTTGGCTGTGGAGGCTATTGATGGAACCGATGCTACCATACTACGGGGCGGAAGGCTTGGCAAAGGCACTGCGGTTGTGGTTAAGGTCTGCAAGCCCGACCAGGACATACGATTTGACATCCCTGCAATCGGTTTGAGAACAATTAAGACCATGTATGAGGCAGGAGCGGGGGTGCTCGTTGTTGAAGCCGGAAAGGCTATTGTTTTTGACCGGAAAGAGATGATCCACATGGCAGACGAGTATGGTATTGCCGTTGTTGCTATGGAAAAATAAAGGTTATGAATAAGTTACGTGTGGGTGTTGTGGGTGCGGGGTATCTCGGAAGATTTCATGCTGAGAAGTATGCGCGAATGGATGATGTTGAACTTGTCGGTGTCGTGGATATTGACAAATCCCAGGCCGAGGAGGTTGCCGGAAGGTTTAACACAAAGGCATATTTACACCATGAATATCTTTTTGGAAAAGTCGATGCGGTCAGTATTGTTGTCCCTACACCGGCCCATTTTTCTGTTGCCAAGGATTTTTTGGAAAACAATATCGATGTGCTGATAGAAAAGCCCATGTCAGAGACCACTGAACAGGCCGACGAGCTCATCCGTTTTGCAAAATCCAAAAGTCTTATTATACAGGTTGGGCATCTTGAACGATTTAATCCGGCGGTGGTGGCTCTGCGGGATATTATTAAACAGCCGATGTTCATCGAGTCGCATCGGTTGAGTATTTATAAAGATCGATGTACGGACGTAAGTGTTGTACTCGATCTTATGATTCATGATATTGATATTATACTGAACATTGTCAGGTCTGAAATCGTCAATATCCATGCGGCGGGTATTCCTGTAATTTCCGGACATGTTGATATTGCCAATGCACGTCTTGAGTTTAAAAGCGGGTGTATCGCCAATGTTACCGCCAGTCGAATATCGACCAAAAATGAAAGGAAGATCAGACTATTTCAAAAAGATACCTACATATCCGTGGATTTTGCAAATCAGGGGATTACCGTTATTCAGCGAAACAATAAAGTTAAAGGCGGTCTTATACCCGGAATGGAGATCAAACAGCTTAGTTTTGCAAAGGGTGATGCGCTGGAAGATGAGTTAAAATCTTTTGTGAAAACGGTAAGAAGGCGTGAAAATCCGGAGGTCACAGGGCAGATGGGACGCGATGCCTTAAAGATCGCTTTGAGCATTATGAAGCAGATCCGTGAGACCAACCGCCGTTTTATGAGTTAGCAGTCATATGACACCGCTTTCAAAACAAAAATGTGTTATGATCATTGCCGGTGAAGCTTCAGGTGACCTTCACGGGTCACGGCTTGTAGCCGCCATGCGTGAAAGAAACAGCGATTTATTTTTTTGCGGAATAGGCGGTCAGGCTCTAAGAGATGCAGGTGTAAAAATTATAGTTGATGCTTCTCAGCTCTCGGTCGTAGGGATATCCGAGGTCTTTTCTAAGATGCCGGGCCTCTTTCGAGGAATGTCGGTTGCTAAAAAGCTGCTTAAAAGCCTTAAACCTGATCTTCTTATTATAATCGATTTCCCCGATTTTAATCTTCATATTGCCGGAGCAGCGAAAAAGATCGGGATCTCTGTTTTATATTATATCAGTCCACAGATCTGGGCATGGAGGCCAGGCCGTGTTAAAAAAATTAGAAAGGTTGTTGATCGTGTAGCGGTTATTCTTCCCTTTGAAGAAAAAATTTTCAAAAAACATCAAATCCAGGCTACTTTTGTTGGCCATCCCCTGCTTGATACCCATCTATTTTTGGAAGGATCATCGGTTGCGAAAAATACTGAAGATATGCCAGTAGTAGGGTTTCTGCCGGGTTCAAGGGACAGGGAAATCGTGAAGCTTCTTCCTGTGATGCTTAAATCCGCACGGATTCTTCTTGAACGGGACAAAAATATGAAATTTATCGTTTCAGTAGCCCCTTCTATCAAAAGAAAATTTGTCGAAACGATTGTTGAAGAACACAGAGGAGAGTATGATTTTGAGATTGTTTCAGATACTGTGGAAAATGTTTTAAAAAGATGCCGACTTGCGGTTGTTGCATCCGGGACGGTCACTCTGGAAGCAGCTATTTTTGGAATTCCGATGATAATTATATATAAGGTGTCGCTGCTTACATACTGGCTTGGCAAAATGCTGGTTCGATCACGGGTAAAGAATTTCGGTCTTGTAAACCTTATTGCCGGTCGGGAAATATCACCCGAGCTTCTACAAGGTGAAGTTTCATCTAAAAAAATAGCGGATATGGTATTTAAAATGTTAAACGATGCTTCCGGACTCGAAAAGACGAGAAATGAACTTTTAGGGATAAAAGATATGCTGGGAGGGGCGGGTGCATCAAAACGTGTTGCCGATATTGCTTTGAATATGCTGGAATAACCGAAACCCAATGATAAAAATAAAAGACAGACATAGACGTTTAATGACAGCTGGCTTATCCTGTTTATGGCAATGGGGTGCATGCTGATTATGTCTGCGGGAACAGCAGCCGCGGCGTATTTGTTAAAACCAGCAATTGATGATGTGTTTATTAATAAAGATGTCAGGATGTTAAAACTAATTCCCGCAGCAATAATCATCGTATATTTTTTCCGCAGCGTCGCAATGTACGGCCAGGACTATTTGATGAGCTATGTTGGTCAAAACATCATAAGGCGTCTTAGAAACGTTCTATACAGCCACATTCAAGATCTCCCCCTTTCTTTTTTTCAGAAAGA
>JAFDEW010000518.1 GCA_019310125.1 Deltaproteobacteria bacterium
CTGCGGAAGCGATACACCTGGCTGGGAGTGGTCGCCGGATTGTTGATCGGCTGCTGCCTCACCCTTGCAATTATCAGTCTGACAGCGAAGAATACGGATAAGATTACGGAGACCACACAAACGCTTCTGGAAAACAGCCGTGAAACCCTATCCGAGTTGAAGCAGATAAATTCAAAAATTTCACGGTTAGCTCCTGCGACCCATGGGGTGAATGAAAAAAAACAGACAGATAGCAAGATGTCGGCATCAACGGAGGTTAAGGAGGTTGCGGAGGTTGTGGAAAAAAAAATAAGTGCGCCACAAGACAGAATTCAACCCGGAATCTACACAGTATATGTGCATTATACCCATAAAAAATTCTGTTTTTTTAAATCAAAACGGTTTTCGGGTAGAAGGAATTCAAAAGGTTAATTATCATCATCGAGACGTTCGATACTTCCATGATGAAGATAAACAAGGAGCGCTTCTGTTACAAAATCAGTTAACCGAGTTTATCACTCCTTTTACGGATATCAAAAATACCAATATTAGAATCATAAACTTGAGTTCCAAATTTCCCAACGCACAAAAAAAAGCACTTGAACTTTGGGTAAATTTTTAATCTTTTAAAAAAAATTGCCGTTTTGAAAAATATAAATGGATAATCACCTATCAAAATATGCCATAGAATTCGCGACTTTTTCCGACGGCTATATGTTTCTTATCCTCGGCATCATGATAATATCGGGAATACTGGGCGGTTTGGTGAATTTTTTTCTGTCGGAATATCACAAACCGTCTGCCTGGAAAGCCGTGATTGGCGATTGCCTGCTGGGAATTGTTTCAGCGTTAACCGTACCGCTGTTTTTGAACATGGTCTCCAGTAATTTGCTCACGGTTGCGCACAAAAAACCGGTCAATCTATTCATCTTCAATGGGTTATGCCTGTTATTTGCCTTGTTTTCTTGCAGATTAAAAGAAAATGTTTTACATAAGCGGTTCCAAGCAACCGGCCCTATAACCAGAGACCCTGGTAACGCCGATCCGGCAGAAACGGACCATGATAGAAACATCGGCGGCCGGAAAGTTTCAAAGGACCGGCTTGGCCGGGCCGGAATTTCGGAAACTGAATTAAAAATTTTGCAGGTAATGGCGGCCGGAGACCCTGTCCATCAAAGCCTGGTCGGTCTGCTGAAAGAGCCGGAACTTGAAAAAGAGCCGGTCAATGAAACCCTTTCTTTTCTGATGGCCAAAGGTTTGGTTGAGCAAAAATTAAACAAGGAAAACAAACTTCGTTTATATCTAACGCCGAAAGCAAAACATATTCTTGATAAAATAAACAAAAATAGTACATTTTCATAATTGATGAACTCGTAAAAAGTCAGATTTAGACGGTTTCGTAAAAAGTTCAAATTCAAGACGTGCAAATTTTGTAATCATGAGGCGTACTTATTGTACGTTGAATGATTGCAAAATGCAGCATAACGCAGAAGTTGGGCTTTTTACGAAACCGTCATAATTGCTGTTTAAAAAAACTGTAACAAGGAGATTGCGTTATGCAAGATATGGCTGACACCTGGGTAAAAAATTTTCGTCCCGTTGTGATTAAGCTTAAGGACGGAACAACGATTACCGGCAAATTGAATATCGGCGATTTTCCGAGAGTATCAGATTTTTTCAAGAAATCACCGGATCAGTATTTGGTTTTGTCCGACGCGGAACACAGCGACGCGGAACACAGGGGCATGTCCGGAAAGGTCGTTATTATTAACAAACATGAGATTATGTGGGCCGAGCCGGAAGATAGTTAAACGTCTCGGAATTTCTTCAACCTATGAAAATCAAAAGCTTTTTAACGGCCCTTTGTTTTTGCCATGGGTATGGGAAAATCGCATGTTGGACGATTTTATCAATTCGAATCATGATCAAAAATATAGCCCACTGATCGAAGGCTTTTAAAATAGACCGGTTTTTTTGGATCGTCCTCAAAATACTTTCGAAACCTAACTATAAAATTGTCCACCGTCCGTGTGGTCATACTCCCTGTATATCCCCAGCCGATCCCCAAGAGTTTGCTCCTTGAAATCGGTTTCCCCTTATTGGCGATAAACAGCTTCAAAAGCTTGACCTCCTGTTCAGTAAGACATATTTCTCCACATTTGCAATAGGCAACAGACAATTCAAAATCGATCCGGTTCCCGCCAAACATATAGGTCTTTGTCAATGAAGAAGTATAGGTTTCGTCCGGGTCGCCATTTTTGCGATACCAAGATGCGTGGGTCAAAAGACGCTCTACCCTCAGCAAAAGCTCCTCAAGGTCGAACGGCTTCGCAAGATAATCATCCACACCGTACGAAAGCCCTTTAATCTTATCATCTGAAGCGCTTTTGGCAGACAATATCAAAATCGGAGCCTGTTCATCTTCAAGACGTATGCTTTGAAGTACCGAAAATCCATCAATGCCGGGAAGCATTATATCGAGTATGATCAGGTCGGGCTGCCATTTCTTCCATTGATTAAGGCCTGAAACCCCGTCCGAAGCTATCATTACATCATACCCTTGAAGCGCCAGGTTCAGTTTCAGGCCTTCGGCAATATGATTCTCATCTTCTATGACCAAAATGCGTTTTTTTTCAATATTTTTCACAAGCACCTTCTTTTATCATAATTCTTAAAATTTGATGGTATCGTAAAAATTCAAGGCGCGCAAATCCTTAGGAATGAGGCGTACTTCTAGTACGCCGCAGTGACGAAGGATGCAGCGCAACGCAGAAGTTGGACTTTTTACGAAGCCGTCAAGATTGATGAACTCGTAAAAAGTCCGATTTAGACGGTTTCGTAAAAAGTTCAAATTCAAGGCGTGCAAATTTTGTAATCATGAGGCGTACTTTTCGTACGTTGAATGATTGCGAAATTTGCTTTGAGCAACGACTCTTCCTTTATGAATCCGTGCAATGTTCTGCACCAGATGCAACCCGAGTCCGCTCCCCCTGGCTGTCATATCATCCGCCCGGCCTGACTGATAAAATTTCTTGAAAATTTTTTTGATTTCCGTCTTTTCAATTCCGATCCCGTTGTCTTCAAATCGTATATGCAATCTGCGATGATATAACTTAAAGGTAATATCTATTCTTGGGTTTTCCGATTCATTATACTTAACCGCATTGGTCATAAGATTCATCAAGAGCATTTCAAATAAAAACAAATTAATACCATATGCAAAAGAGCGTCCTGAAGAATTATGAATATTGATTTTGCAATTGCGAAAAAGGTGGTCATTATCTGTAATAAATTCCTCAGCCGTGGCCACAAGATCCGCTACAACGAATTCCTCACCGTAAATCCTACTCTCAATTCTGGCAAGATTCAGGATGCGGTTGATATTTTCCGAAAGCCGTCCCACATCCTGAACCATGTAATCAAGATACGTTAGCTGATCATCACGTGAGAGCTCGTGTTTCATAAATGTTTCCAGATAGAGCTTTAACGACGTAACCGGGGTTTTGAGTTCGTGTGTAAAATTATTTATAAAGTTGTGTTGCAATCGGTAGAGCTGTATTATTTTTTGATTGTACACAAAAATAATAAAAATCCCTACCAGAATGATTCCAACAAGAATCGAAAGAATCAGAATAACCACCCAGGTTTCAGATTCCAATAACTGCCCAGGGTCCAGGTTGAATTTTTCCGCAACCTCCTTTAGCCCTGTGCTGACCTCTATATACCAGTAAATATACAATACAAGAGACATGGCCAAAGCCACGATGGAAAAGATAAAAATAAAGATGGGGTGAAAAAACCATTTTGTTCGAGTTATTACCCGTTCCATTGAGTCACTAACCGTGTTTTAATGAAAATATTTTTGGGGAAATCGAGATATAATTTTCTAAACATCATAGATACCTTTAGGAATAAAACTGACCCCGGTTATTTATTACCTGAATCTTGCATGAAAATTAATGAGAATTTTCAAACGAATTAGTTGAAGCGGTTCTGAACAAAATCATAGAATCATACTTTTTACCCAAATGGTAAATCGGATGATGATCTTTTTTATTCATTAATTTTCACCCAAAGGGCGAGCC
>JAFDEW010000201.1 GCA_019310125.1 Deltaproteobacteria bacterium
ACAAATAAATCTCAAATTACAAATCACAAATTCAAAACAAGGGCCAAAGCCATTTTTTTTATTCTTTTGTTTGTTATTTCGAATTTCTGTTATTGGAATTTATTTGTTATTTGTTATTTGTGTTTTGTTATTTGGGATTTCCCCTTTCGGTCACGCCCAGCGCAGGTGCTCACGCGGCGCAAGCGCCTACGCTGCGCGTGCGCCGCGTGTTGTTATTTATTTGTTTTTTGGGATTTGTTATTTGGAATTTCAATAAGTCAATGAACTTTTAATAAAGCAAATCCCCTCTGGGGATAACCAAAGCCGGGTCCTCTGGGCCTGGATTCTTTATTATGAATAAAAAGTTGGCCCGTCGTTTTTGGATATCCTTATGCGAATTGTTCTTGTTAATCCCAATCCCATGAAACCACCGGTGACTCCGGTTTCTCTGGACTATCTGGGGAGCGCGTGTGAACAGGCCGGAATAGCCGTTGATCTGGTTGATTGTTCCGTTGAGATGGATTGGGGTCAAAAACTTGCGCAGGTTTTGGCGGAGAAGCCGATGCTGGTCGGTGTTACGGTTCGTAACATAGACGATTCCTATTTTGCCAGCCGGGATTTTTCTCTTCAACGAATCATACCGGTTCTGGAGGAAATTAAAAAATTAACACCAGCACCGATTTGTCTGGGCGGAGTGGGTTTTTCTATTTTTCCCTCTGAAACCCTAAAATTTTGTGGCGTGCCTTATGGCATATGCGGGGGCGGAGAGCAAGGTTTCGTTAAACTGGTCACAGCGCTTTCAGACAACAGCGAACTGGAGGCGGTGCCGGGTCTGATTTGGATGGAGAACGGGAACTATAGAAAGAACGCGATCTTGCCGGTTCCCCTGGAAAAAATAGATTTGGCCTCCAGATCTTTGATTGACAATCGGTATTATTTCGAAAACGGCGGGCAGGTTGGGTTTGAGACCAAACGCGGGTGTTCCTTGAATTGCGTGTATTGTCTGGAGCCGCTGATAAGGGGTAAAAAGGTAAGCGTGCGAAATCCACAAAATGTTGTGGCGGAATTAACCAATCTTTACCTGCGGGGGATCACTGTATTTCATACCTGTGACAGCGAGTTTAATTGTCCCCATTCCCATGCGGTTCTGGTATCCAAAGCCATTGTCGAGTCGGGTTTGGGAAATAAAATTAAATGGTATGCATATTGTTCTCCCGAGTATTTTAGTGAAGAGTTGGCGTCTGTGATGCGTGACGCCGGATGTGTGGGAATCGATTTCGGAGCCGACCATGGGGATGATAACATGCTGCGCCGACTCGGTCATGGATATGTATCAGATGATTTGATTCGAATTCGGGAAATTTGCCGTAACCATAATATCATTTGCATGTTCGATTTGCTCCTCGGGTCTCCCGGTGAAACCAAAGAATCCATTGAAACAACGATTCGTCTCATGAAAAAGATCAAGCCGGAACGTGTGGGCATCAGTCTCGGGGTGAGGCTTTATCCGAACACGCGGCTGGGGCAAAAAATCATAGAGACATCAAAAGATAACTTATCGGATAACCCCAGTCTTTTTGGAGAGTTAAAAAATAATGAATCTATGCTTCGTCCGGTGTATTACTGTGATGCAAATTTGGGTGAAGATGTGGAAGATTGGTTGCATGACATGGTTGGTGATGACCCGAGATTTCTTCTCGGTCGTCGGACCGACGCGAATCTGAATTACAATTACAATGATAACCCGGAACTGACCGAGGCGATCAAACGCGGGCATCGCGGCGCGTATTGGGATATTCTCCGCCGCCTGACCGAGGGAATTGCCCCGTTATGAAAAATCCAATGCGATTCGGTCAAAAAGACCCGAAAAATGAAGCTCTCCGCAGCAAGCTGCGGGGTACCAAAGCGGAATTGCGCCGTAGCCATTTACTGCGAACCCTTGACAACAATAGAGATGGGGTATCATCGGCTTTCCCATGGGGTAAAAACACGTTGAAAAAAGGTTCCTTTTTGGATATCATTAACAGTTGAATTCAGTATATTGGCAATAAATGAACACAACGCTATGGTTTAAGCGGTTTTACACAAATCTCATCGTGTTGTTTATGCAACTATGAGGTTAATATTCAGAGAATGGTTTTGGCAAGTCCGTATGAAAGGGGAAAACATGGAAAAGAAACCCGCAACGGAAGATTCAGAAACTCATATGCTTAACATCAGGCTCCAGGAAGAATTGATAAAAAGAATAAAGGTCCTTTGTGATGAAAAAGAAATAACCGTCCAGGATTTTGTGACCGATGCCATAATAGAAAAAATAGGACTTGTTCACAAAGAGAGGCGAAAAAAAAGCAGGCTGTAGACGGTTGGATGAGAATCCATGGTCGTGGATCAGCCCCTTTGATTTTTGTGAATAATAATCAAATCTACTGTCATATCCCAACAAAGTGCCAGCAGAAGCCCGCTTGATATTCCACAAAAAAGGATTAAGGAATAGAACGGGAAGAAATGCGTAAACCAAGCAAACATGCCAAAATAGATTAATAATTTCACGGTTCATCACCTCCTGAAAAAACCATCATGGTTTCGATGAAAGAACGGGCCTTACGGTTCGGCTTGCCCACTTGTAAGGCAATGCCGCCACCCATCATTGTCGGCAAAAGGCTTTGCTTGCCACTCTTTCGAGAAGTTTGTCTTTTTCACGCTTATGTTATCGGTAACACATCAGGAAAACTTTAGATTATTTATATGGGACATATAATTCCAAAAGAATCTTAACCTAAAATCCTTTTTCATCCAGCACCTGTCTAACTATTTTGGCCAACTCACTAATTTTAAATGGTTTTTCAATGTATTGACGAAAGCCGATTTCCTTGGCTTTTTCTTCATTTATCTTTTCATTGAAACCCGTGTATAGAATTGTCGGCACGTCAGGGCGAATCTTTAGAATTTCTTTCACCAGTTGGTCGCCGGTCATCTGGGGCATGGTCATGTCGGTAATGACCAGATCAAATTGATCAGGGTTGGCACGGAAGGATTCCAGGGCTTCCACCGGGCTCATTCTCGTCTCAACCTGATATCCCAATCGTTCCAGTCTATTCTGACCGATATAAACGATTGATTCCTCATCATCCACAAACAGTATCCTTTCATTTCCTGTATGAAGTTCTGCATCGGTTTCAGTTTCTATTACGGCTTCTTCTTGGACCACAGGGAAAAAGATACTAAAGGTGGTTCCGGTCCCGAGTTCGCTGTCAACCAAAATCAGACCCCGATGGCTTTTGACAATACCGTGTACCACGGACAAGCCCATGCCCGTGCCTTTCCCAATTTCTTTGGTTGTAAAATAGGGGTCAAAAATTCGGTTCTCGAGTTCCGGGTTTATTCCTTGACCGGTATCGTTTACCGTCAGGATTACATATGATCCTGGGTTTAAATCAGGAATTTGAGATGCAGCATCCTTATCGAGGATTGCATTCTTAATATTGACTTCAAGAATACCCCCGTCTGGCATAGCGTCAACCGCATTGTTGCTGAGGTTTATCAATATCTGATTGATTTGTGTGGGATCAGCGAGGATGGTTTGGGTTTTCTTTGGAATATTAAAACGAAACTCAATATTTTTAGGAATCGAAGATCGTAATAATTTGACAGCTCCTGTAATAATGGCATCGACCTTGACCGGATTTTGCTCCAGAGGTGTCTTGCGTGCGAAACTGAGGAGTTGACGTACGACATCTCTTGCCCGGATGCTGGCGGTTAATATCTCTTCTAAATTGTATCGTGCCGGATTCCATTCCTGAACCTCATCCATGGCCAGTTCAGTATTTCCAAGAATGATGCCAAGGATATTGTTAAAATCATGGGCGATTCCCCCGGCCAATGTTCCTATGGCTTCCATCTTATGCGCCTGTTGGAGCTTAGCTTCGAGTTGTTTTTGTCCAGTCAAATCAAGAAATGTTGTCATAATAAAAGAGTTGCCTTCTATTCGAATGACGTTGGCGAACATGAGGGTATGGAAAATTGAACCGTCTTTGGCTTTAAAAGCCATCTCCAATCCTTCGACTTGGTCGGATGTTTGGATGTGTTTAATAAACCTGTTCCGATCTTCTTTGGTGTAAAATCCAACCTCTGTTGTAGTTTTCCCGATGATCTCTTCCTTGGCGTATTTTGTCAGCTCACAACATTTATCATTAACGTCGATCAATTTGCCGGTTTCGATCGAGGTAAGGGCAATGGCTTGAGGTGAAGAATCAAAAAGGCTTCGAAATTTAAATTCGCTCTCCCGCAGTGCCTCCTCGGCCTGCTTGCGTTTGGTTATATCCCTCGCATACGCGCAATTGAATTCATTTCCTTCGAATTCCAAAAAATTAACCGAAATTTCAACCGGAAAAATTCTGCCCGCTTTGGTGCGATGATGCGATTCCATTCTAAAAGATCCTCGACGCTTTATTTCTGACCAATGATCCGGCCACCGCTCCGGGGGAAAGTCCGGATCGATATCGTGAACCGTCATTCCAAGCAATTCTTCTTTCGAATACCCAAGAGCACGTGTCGCTGAATCGTTTACATAAATAAAACGTGCATCAGATCCCATCCAAAAAGCCGCGTCCGAAAAATGATCGATGGCAAACCGAGTGAAATGACGCGCTTGCTCCATCCGCTTGAGGTCAGTAATATCGCAAAAGGTTGTATGTACCTGGTAGGGCATGCTGTGGCCCGGTTCGTATTGGGGAACAGCATTGATTCTTATCCATCGGTAGTCTTCTTCTTTAGGGTTGAAAACCTGCATTATGACATTTTTGACTGGTTTCCCCGTCTTTAAGGCAATCATTGAAGGATGGGGCTTTCCTTGTAAATCAGAGCCATCTTCATGGATCGATTTCCACTGTGGGTCCATTGAAGTGTTGTCTCTCATTTCTTCAATAGATACCCCCAAAATCTTCTCTGCAGAAGGATTGGCATATATGATATCTCCTTCTGCATTCTGAAAAACAACGCCTTGCGGCATGGTTTCATACAGGATACGATACTTCTCCTCACTCTCCCGCAGGGCTTTCTCTGGTTGTTTTTGCTCAAGTTTTTTTTCTAATTCTCTTACCCTTTGTTCCAATTCTTTACGGGTTGGTTTTCCAGTCACTAATAACTCCTCCTGTTGATTCTAATCAAAATAAAAAATACCTTCCGATCGAACGGTGTCTACGATGTGTTATTGGGTGTTGGTTATTCGTTCATTGAAGATGTATCTGCTCAAGTGTTATAGACAAACTTACATTAATC
>JAFDEW010000202.1 GCA_019310125.1 Deltaproteobacteria bacterium
TTGCGTTTAAAGTCCGGATCATATTTTCTGCGTTGTTGAACACTCATAATTTCCTCCTGTCATTGTTCTTTACCAATGACTTAACCGAGTGTCCACCATTTCATAGCAGGATCACTGTGTATTCATAATCTATCCGCTTTTAAGGAGACTTTATAATGGGTTCACAGATTCTGGAGATATTGCTAACAAGAAATGTTTTCCCATTTTTGCATTCATCATCTGTGAAAACTTCATTATAAGAAATGTTGTATTTGTTAAGTTTTACTTTTGTTGATCCGAACTGACCAAAATTCACATGTAAAGGAGAAATAATTGTATGAGATAACTCATTTAATTGTTTATCTAATTTTACACTTTGCTTCAAATTATATGGATAGTAATAAGCTCCTACAAGCAAATTGTTTATTATAAGGGTTATAATAATTACACTTGCGATAATATTCATGGTAATGCTCTTTTTGGCGAACAGCAATAAAACAATTACGCATGGTATCCACCACAAAAAAGGCACATATCTGGCGACAGATGAGGTGGGTATTATTGCAGCAAACGCAAAAATTACAGTTATTACAGATAAAGAGATTAATTTTTCTTGGATGTACAACCCATTGAATTGATAGTAAATAAAACCAAAAACTGAAAGCAAAAAAGCCAAACCGAAAAGTGCGCCGAAACCACCTACTTTTATGTTTGTTTGACGAAAACTCTCGAGCTCTCTCTGAGAAATTGTAATAGGCACTTTCAACACTCCAAACTTTCCTTTCCCCCTGGCTAAAGAAGATTCCGAAAAAATGGACGCCAAAAGTCTAATTGGCGGTTTTAATGACCAGTAATTCTCCGGGGTGTTTGTTTCAACATAGTTATATGCATCTTCCCCCATTACGGGATATAAAGGATGACCTTTTGCTGCGAAATTAGTTACATAAGGGTTAAAACCCACAAATAGTATTCCGGTCAGCACAGAAACTATTGTTAATTTAGCGAACCAAAAAGAAAGTTTTAATTGATCGTTAATCCAAAGATATAGAAAAAAGGCAAAAGCCAAAACACCAAAAAAAACAACGGCTGAAAGTTTTATATTAATCAAAATTATTGAAACAAATAAAAACGGCCAAAACAACAATTTTTCTCTTAGTTTTACAATTCTAAAACTTATAAAAGCTAATGAGATTAAAAGCGATACAAGAACACCATCAATATAGTAGCTTAATGACTGATATAAAAAAACGGGATTTAATGCAAAAAGTGCGCTTATTAATAATTTCAAATAAAAATTAATTTTTAACTTATAAGATCCAAGCAGAACAAATGCAAAAGCAATAAAACCCGATAAAATTGATAATACTTTCCCAGATTCAATATTATTAGTAAGTTTATAAATAGTTGCAGCTATGATCCAGTTTCCTTTTGGATAGTGATTCAACCAACGCTCAAGATTTGCAGTTGCCTCATCTACCAATGTCATATAAAAAGGATTCCAACCGTGGTTAAGAAGTACAATAGCTTCTTGATGGTAGGCCTGTCCGTCATAAGACAGATCATGAACTGAACTGGAAACAAATATAGAAAGCAAAAAGAAAATCAGCATAATAGATTTTGCTATTGATTGGATAAAAAAATCAGCTTTTACTTTTTTTGAAAACCATATATTAAATATTATTGATAAGACAAAGGAGATAGGTAAATTATAAGTAGTAATCGGGATTTTTAAAACAAACAAGAAAGTGCTTACCAAAAGAATAATCGCAAGAAAGCATGCCGCATCACTGGCTGAAACTAAAAGTATCTTTTCAAAAAAAGTAAGTTTACTCTTTGATTGATTCACCAATGTCTTCAAATAATTTAATGAATGTGTTATCCTGCCAAAACACCAACCCAAGGTTTATTACCTCCGATTACATCTATCTAAAAATCCATTAAAAAGTAGAGCGGATAACACCATTTTTCAACCGCCAAGACTATTGGCAGCTTCAAAAACAAGGTTAAGCCTCAACTCACTATTTATATGGAGTTACATCCGCATATTGATCGCTCTCTCAAGCTCTTCGGGTTTCTGTGAGCCAATCAGCAGAGGCTTACCCGCATGAAACTCTATTTGAATGCCCCTGGTTTTAAATCCGGATAGTAAGAAACGACCTCTGAATCAAGTCTAATATCCACAAGATCAACCGTCAACACTCCTCCCTTATCGTCCATAGCGTGGGCGGCATTTGCACATAGATTCATAAGTACCTGATGAATTTGGGTCGAATCGCCCATAACCACTGCGTTACTTTGGATGTTCTGTTTAATCTCGATTGTAGAGGGAATAGATGCCCTGAGCATTTTAAGCGCTTCTTTGGCAATGAGTTTCACATTAACCGGTTTTTGTTCCCGATCAGATTGTCGACTGAAAGTAAGTATCTGCAGCACCAAATCTTTCGCGCGGCTGCCTGCTACCAAGACTTCCCGGAGATTTTTATATTGCAAAGTTCCTTTTTCTGAATCGTCAAGCGCTAACTCCGTAAAGCCGATCACAGAGGATAGGATATTGTTAAAGTCATGGGCAACCCACCGGCTAATGTGCCAATTGCATCCATTCTCTGAGCATGCTGGAGTTGAGCTTCAAGCGCTTTTTCATGGGTTACATCGCGGTTGACGGAAACAAAGTTTATGATTTTTCCCGAGCTATCCTTAACCGGCGATATTCTTGTCTCAAATTCACGCAAAGTGCCGTCTTTCATTGTGTTGATTATACGTCCCGCCCATGTATGACCACGGGAAATAATATCATACATTTCCCTGTAGAAGGCCTCATCATGCTTATCGCTTTTTAGAATATGTCAACCCTGCCTTCGAGCAGCTCAGCGGATTTAATCCTTTGTTCCAACTCTTCATAGGTTGGTTTTTGAGTCATTGGAAAATCCTCCAATATCTTTAAACACAAAAAGACTCATACACTGATTCACCTTAATACCCACATATAAACCTCTTATCACACAGAACTAACCCCTTAAATGGGGTTATATTTTTATTTGAATATTCAAGCAAACACAAAAATAGCAACCTCAGCCAAGTCTGTTTTGTGACAATGTAATCAACGGTTGTTGTCATTTGAAGTTTGATTGATAGAATCTTCTTCCAAGTCTTTTTTCTTTCCAATTCTAAAGGCATCAACAACCCCGATAATCCAGCAGAAAATTATCAATAACACAGCGAAACTAAATATGAGGCTGTCGGAATTGGTGGATGCCTGTAAGGCTGCATCTAAAATCGTATTCATATCAACTGCCCCACCCTCCGACTCAATCTTTTCGAGGATTGTGAAGGCTTTTTTTACTGCTTCCACTACAATTACGGACAGACCCACTAGAACCGTCATCATTATAACAGCACCCCGTTTGTAGTGTTTCAAAACAATCTGACCCAGGCCTGGAAATACCAAGCCTGACCAGAAGACTCCCTTTTGTGAGTTATTCATTGTACCATTTTCTAATTTCTCTCTCTATCTGTCAAATGGATTTGCCCCTTCTGAAAAAATGATATCAAAAAAATTTTGAACCCTCTGATAATTACATTTCCATAGCCGTAACTACAAATTTCGAATTGATAATTTCAAATCGTAACCATTGCGGAGGAGTACCACTGCCATTTCCTGCTGTTCCCGGAACTCTTCACCGCGCAGTTGTTCAGCCTGATGGACCCGGACCTGGAGACGCATGAGGCGGTGGTGAAGCTGTCCGAGTATACGGGACGTTACGTGGAAATGTTCCGGGAAATGGCCCAAAGGAGCGGAATATTCATCAGGAGAACATGATATATGTCGTGCTCGCCGGCAACGTGGGAAATCTGCCCCAAGTGAGGAGCTTTCTTATCAATTACGGCAGGGCCGCGGTACTCACGCCCAGCGATTTCGCATTTCCCATGAACGCCATACAGGCCGAAGCCGAGTCAGATACAGAGACGGTGGTCATAACGGATCTCAACCTGGATGATTTGGCCATGCAACGGGAACTCGGTTCGGTGACGCACCTTCGAGATTGCAGGCCGGACCTCTACGAAATCACCCCTAAGCTGCCCATCGAGATCGTTCGCATATCCAGATAAAATCGTCTGTGAAAAATAGATAACATATTTAATTCCTTGACATAAACGACCTGCAAAAGTAAGTTCATAAATACATATAGTTTAAAATCCATCTCGCCAGAAGGAGCCTGCCATGACACTCACAAAAGCTAACATCATCGATGCAATCGCCGAAGCCAACGGATTCCCCCGTAACAAAGCATCCGAAACTGTAGAAACCCTCCTTGAAATCATCAAAGGCACACTGGTATCCGGCGAGGATGTCCTGATAAGCAACTTCGGCAAATTCTGTGTCAATCAGAAAAAGGAACGTAGAGGCCGGAATCCAGCTACCGGTGATGATATGATGCTGGCGCCCAGGAAGATTGTTACGTTCAAATGTTCCGGTGATTTGAGGGATAAGATTAATGGAAATTAGATCGAAAGGCTAATTATAATGGATGATGAAATAACGCCAGAAAACCATAAAATTGAGGATTTAAAACTGTCCGACACTTATGAACAAGATCATAAGAAAAAAAATCGATATTTAGAGTTTATTGCTGATTTTATCACAGGATTTAGTGTTCTGATCGTTATAGGGTTAATACTATTTATAGTAATACCTGTATTGCTTATTATTTTAAAGATTGGTGCTTTCCTTGTTATTCCTGTTTCCCTGATAGGTGCATTTATAATTCTAATTGCATTGTTAGGAAAGTTTATAAGACAGTTTTTAACTAAAAAGTCATAATGTTATTATTCAATTCCAAATTTTGTGAACAACAAAGATTGTAGGTATGTTTATTTTTTTTAGACACAGAAACAAACGGCACAGATGAAGATGACAGACTTTGCCATATTGCGTTTAAAACAGAAGCCGGCCTCATCGTTAACGAATTATTTACGGTTAAACATTATCTTGGGAAATGATCACTATACAAAGATGATGAGACAATGGATAATGTTGAAGTTTACTTGATTTGATAATCGGTGTTGCATGATATTTTTCATAAGATCGAAACAGGAATACGGTAAGAAAATTTAAATTAGTGATAGATGGATTTGTATGAGGTAATCTCAATGTATCCCAAAAAGTGCCATGACTGAGGTAACAAATGGATATCTTAAAAACGATCTCCTCTTGATATTTACAGTCCGAATTTGATATCTATTAGTTTTAAGAATTCAAGGCCTTGGCAAGATATATCA
>JAFDEW010000203.1 GCA_019310125.1 Deltaproteobacteria bacterium
CATACCTACCCGGTATCCGTTGACATACAGAGAAGAGCCCATCCCCAGCTCTTTATCCGGGAGATCTTCTCTTCGATAGGCATCAACGACAATATCCTGTGAGGCGCTGAAAAAAGTTACCAGAAATGCCGCAACGGCCATCATCCATGGATTCTTCCCGGGATCAGTGAAGCCCAGGCCGGATATCGATACCATCAAGGCGGCCTGCGCCACCAGAAGCCAGCCTCTTCTGCGGCCCAGAAAAGGGAGCGTAAAACGGTCCATAACCGGCGCCCAGAGGAACTTCAAGGTATAGGGAAGACCCACAAGGGAGATCATTCCGATCACGGTCAGATCCACCCCTTGCTCTTTCATCCATGCCTGCAATACGGTTATGGTCAGAAGAAGCGGCAAACCGCAGGCAAAACCCATCACAAGAGCGACCAGCTGTTTGTTAAGAACTTCGAACAGCCTTTCCGGGAGATCAGGTTCTTTTCCATAGGCCTCTGCCTGCAGGTCTATTCTGGCAACAATATTGTCAATATACAAAGAAAACTGCTTAATATATAGATCTTTAGTATATTCTTTGTTGATGATGGAGTGAAAAAGGCTTTTCAGATCATTGAACTTCGGAAGATTGCCGATGGGGGTTTTAATAACATCGACGTCATTGTGTGCATGTCTTTCCAGCCAGGCCAGCCAGACTTTTACATCTCTTTTTTCTCCGAGCAGTTTTTTGGAAGTGCCGCCCCTGGATTCATGGGTCAGAAAATAATTCAATCCCGCCAGCACCGGTTTTTTATGTTTTGCAATTTTTTCATTCCCAAAAAACTTAAATTGAGCGTCCATATAATCGTTCAATGCGCCCGGGATAAAGGGAGCATTGGCCCAAGGCGCCCGTTTAACGCCGGTTGCGCCCACTTCTGTGGCGGTGGCGGCAGACACAATACACGCGCCGATCACCACACCGTAGTCCGAATTTTTAGCGGCCCAGACCGGCGGCATGGTATCGCTGTCTCTACCGCTGTAGGTAATCACTCGGGTTTCCACACCGTTGGGGTCTTCCGACCTTTCAGAATAATTCACCAGGTCTGACGAGGTCAAAGTGCATCTTGCATTGGGATGGGATATGGGAATCTGTTTTCCGTTTTCATCGGTCATCCCCGGTTCCCATGGCCCTTGAAAATTTATTCCCTTAAGCGGGGGATCTTCACCATCCCCGGTCCAGCGCGGAACATCGTTGTCGTCGATGAGAACATTAGACCAGATAACTTCTGTTCCGGGCTTTCGAAGAAGATCCATAAGATGTGGATCGCCTTCCCAGTTTACATCTTCGACAATACCGAAAATACCGCATTCCGGGTTTATTGAGCAGATGGCGCCGGTTTCATCAATCCACATTTGTGCCAGATCATCGCCGATAAAATGGTTGCCTGCCATGGCCGTGGTGGTTTTCCCGCATCCGCTGGGAGCGGCGCCGGCACACCAGGTTATCCGATCCCCGGGTCCGTCTATACCGGTAATAAACATATGTTCCGACAGCTCATTGCCCCTGTTTTCATACACGGCCTTGTCCACGGAAAACCGGTGGTTTCCTTTTTTCAGCAGTAAGGTATTGCCGGCATACGTGCAGTTAAAACTGTAGGTGGTTTGATAACTTCGATCCATAAATACGCGAGCGTTGGGCAGATCTTCAAGCCGGTTCAGACCTTCACTGTGGATATTGGTGTAAAAATGTCCCAGACGGTCAACTTCTTTGTCGAAATCGGAAAACGTATTTCTGTAAAGGATTTCCGCGCTGTGTGACACATATAATGAACTGGTAATCTCTAAAGCGGGATTGGATGCAGGCGCACCCACCGGACCGCGCATATAAAACCCCACGATCATGGTTTTCCCATGCATAATACCCGTCATTTTATCCCGGATGTCCATGAGCGCTTCCGCTCTGTCCATTTTGTTGGCCAGAGAACTGACATGTTCTCCGGGATTGGCAATATAAAACGTACGGTCTATGATGCGGCCCTGTTCGTATTTGAGATCATAATGAATGGTGTGTTTGTCCATGGGGAGGTCGGCTTCCTCTCCCTTGTTTATGGCCATTTCCCTGATCTTTTGTTTATCTTCTTTAGATCCGGTATTAATAAAAACCGCGTCCGGCTCACACATGGCGATGGCATTGGCGATTTTAATAACAACTTCGGAATGTGTTATTTTTTGTATCCGAGACAGACTGGTTGGGTCCAATTTATTTTCAAAAAGCGTGCTTGCCGCTTCAAAACTTGTGATGCCTCCGATTTCAGTTGCGATGTCCACGCCTTTTTTTTTCTCTAACATGCAGTTTCTCCTTTATTAAATTGAATCGACAATAATATCGCTCAGATTTCTTTTGGGCACATGATGGACCCCCTGATTGTCCCGCCAGTACCGGATATTATTATCGGAGTCGACAGGTTCTATCACAACTTGTTCTTTGGGTTTCCCGATGGCAATTACAAGAAGTATTTTCAACTGTGTGTCTATATTCAGTATCTTTCTGAGCTGTTGGCGGTTTATGGCTCCGAACATACATCCGGCAAGCCCATTTTCTCTGGCACCTAATAGAATGCTCTGGCCCGCAATACCACAATCGTATCCAATATACGGGTTGGACTTTTCGCTATCACCGAGCATAATAATATATCCTGCGGGCCGTTCTCCTTGTTTGGGGCCGGGCCAGTCCTTTAGATATGCCGCCCATCCAAGGCATGAAAATACTTGGGCGTTTTTCTTAAGGGTCGTGCAAAGGATGTATTTTAATGGCTGTAAATTTGCCGCTGACGGGGAAAGCCTTGCCAGATCCACCAGCTGTTTCAAGGTCTCCGGAGTTACGATATGGTCCTGGTGAAATCTGCGGCAACTTCTGTTTTTTCTTATCAGATCTGCAATCATAGGCATGGGTGCTTCATTTATTAGTTTCTTAAATGTGAATTCTGTGCTTTTTGTGGCAAAGCTTTTTTCTTTTCGCCACAAAGGCACCAAGACACTAAGCACGAATAACAAAATAAAATCCTTCGTGTCTTTGTGCCTTGGTGGCAAATATTTCTTAGTTCCGGTTTGTCCGGGTTGGGCAGTTATAAAAAAATACTTATCCGTGTTTTATTTCCTGGACCGGCATGTTTTGACGGATCCAGATCAAGACCTTGTCAAACTCATCTTTGAGTTCGGCAAAGGCTTTTCCTCTATGGCTTACCCGGCTTTTTTCTTCTCTGGTTAACTCCGCAAAGGTTTTATTTAACGGCGGATAAAAGAAAATCGGGTCGTATCCGAATCCATTTGAACCGGCAGGGCGTTCCGTGATCAGGCCTTGGCAACGGGCTTCATATGTCAGGGCAGGACCTGTGGGAACCGCTATGGAGATGGCGCATTCAAAGGCGGCATTTCGGTTGGACGTTCCTTGCATTTCGTCAAGAAGTTTCAAATACCTCTGTTCATCGGTTGCATTTTCCCCTGCATAGCGTGCGGAATGGATGCCCGGAGCACCATCCAGGGCTTCGACCAAAAGTCCTGAGTCGTCGGATAGGGCCGGCAACCCGAGGATTCTTGCTGCGAAACTCGCTTTTTGATACGCATTCTCATCGAAGGTGTTACCCTCCTCTTTCAGTGGGGGGATGGGGCCAAAATCATTCAGATTTTTGATGTCAACCGGAAACCCCTTTAAAAGATCCTTGATTTCTGCTGTTTTGCCTTTGTTGCTGGTAGCAATAACCAGCGTCATCGATTCTTTCATTCAAACCTCATTTCATAGCACAACCCATTTAAAGACCAACAAATATAAGTGTTACCGAAGCTTATTACTATAAATCATGGGTAAATTTTTGTAAAGTTTTTTCAATCGCTTGTTCAGAGTTAACGCATTTGAATTCCAATACACGGAGAGCGCTCCACGACGGCGTGTATCTCTTTCCAACCGACTGAAACTCGTGCGAGACCTTTGCAAAACGTCCCCTTTTGCCCAATTCCTGCGTCAGGCTCAAATTTTAATCCTCAAAATACTACATGTATTCCTGTGGTTAAAATTTTCGCCTTCCTTGGACTTGAACAAAATTGAACATTTTTCAAAGGTCTCTATGCTTAAGCACCCGTAAGCCCGAGCCGCACCGGAGGTGTTAAGAACAATTCGCTGCTAAATGATCTCATTGATTGTTTAAGCCATCATTTCATTCGGTTCGGGCTAACGCGTTCTAAAGCCCTTCAAACAGTCAGTCGGTTTCCAAGAGAAACACGCCAGTGGCTACGCTGCACCGAAATCAAATGCGTTTACCCTGATTGCTTGTTGGACTAAAGAAAATTCTTTACACGTCAAGGGGTGCTGATATATGAGTTCTTCATAGTCTTATACGGAAAATAAAAACTGTAATATCAAGTTTAAGGAAGGTATCATGCACAAATTACTTACGGAAGATCCCGGTCTGAAAATGCTGCTTTTGGGCAACGAAGCCATTGCCCGGGGGGCAATTGAGGCCGGAGTCGCTGTTGCAACAACATATCCCGGAACTCCCTCTTCAGAAATATCAACCAATTTTTTCCATATATCCCGGGAAACCGACCTCTATTTTGAATTCAGCACCAATGAAAAGGTGGCCCTTGAAGTGGCGGCCGCTACGGCAAATTGCGGCGTGCGCAGCATGTGTGTCATGAAGCACGTGGGAATGAATGTGGCTGCGGACGTTTTTATGACCCTTGCGTACATCGGTGTTAAGGGGGGGCTTGTTATCGTTACGGCCGATGATCCGTATATGTTTTCGAGTCAGAACGAACAGGACAACCGGTATTACGGCAAGTTTTCAGGTCTGCCCGTGGTGGAACCGTCTTCGGTGCAGGAGGCCAAAGATATGGTTGCTTATGCGTTTGATATTTCAGAAAAACTCCAGCAACCGGTTATTTTCAGAACCACGACCCGGGTAAATCATTCCACGGCTCCCGTTGTGTTCGGCACAATCAAGGCGGCCCAAACCGGCGGTGATATTTCCAAGGATCCGTTTCATCAGGTGCCCGTTCCTGCGGTTGCCAGAAAACTTCATGCAGGACTTTTAAGCAAACTTGAGACCGCTGAAACCATGTCCGAAACTTCCGAGTACAATTTCATCAAAGGCAACGGCACCTGGGGAATTATATGCAATGGGGTCAGTTACAACTATGTGTCCGATGCGGTCAAAGATCTGAACATAGAAGATCGAGTCAAAATACTTCGGATCGGATTTTCGCATCCCATGCCCCGAGCCATGATCAAAGGGTTTTTAAAAGACTGTGAAAAAGTGCTGGTTGTGGAGGAGGGGGAGCCGTTTATGGAAGAAACGGTCAAGGTGTTGGCACAGGAGGAAAAATTAACCCTTCCGATTTTGGGGAAAAGTCAAAAATATTTTTCACGACTGTATGAATTCGATCCCGCCCTGGTCAGACAATCCATGGCAACCTGTTTTGATGTGGCGTATACACCGGCCAAGGTTCCGGATCTTTCCGATATTCCCGAAATTCCGGATCGCCCGCCCAACCTTTGTGCGGGATGCTCTCACCGGGCCACCTTTTATGCGGTAAAAAAGGCCTCGGAAGGTATGGATACCATTTGTCCCACGGATATCGGCTGCTATACCCTGGGATTCCTGCCGCCCCTTGCCATGGGAGATTTTCTGATATGCATGGGAGCTTCTGCTGGAGTATCCTGCGGATTTTCAATAAAGAGCGGCAAAAAAGTTATTTCCTTTATCGGAGATTCCACCTTTTTTCATTCCGGAATACCCGGTTTGATTAATGCCGTCTATAATAACCATAATTTCACCCTGGTCATTCTGGATAACGGCACCACCGCCATGACCGGGCATCAGCCTAATCCGGGGGTTGATATGAAAGAGCTGGATATTGACGGGCACGGGAGGGTGTCTATCGAAGAGATCGTCCGGGCGGTGGGGGTATCCCATGTTTCGGTGATCCGGCCGTACCGGGTTAAAAAGAGTATCGATGCTATCAAAGAGGCTCTGAACTTTAAAGGGGTTTCCGTGGTGATATCCCAAGAAATGTGTACGCTGTATGCGAAAGGTCTAAAAAAAGCCCGGGGAAAGCCTTTTTTTGTCAGTGACAAATGTAAAGGTCACAAAGATTGTGTTAATGAGCTCGCATGCCCGGCCTTTTTCATAGAGGATAACCGGGTTAACATTGATCCTGTCATGTGTTCGGGGTGTTCCGTCTGCGCCCAGATCTGCCCGGAGCATGCAATTTTGCCC
>JAFDEW010000204.1 GCA_019310125.1 Deltaproteobacteria bacterium
GTCCGTTCGGCAAATAAATGACTCAAGTAATTTTATAAAAATGAATAGAAAGAGGAAAACCATGGCGACTCTAACTGATCAAGAGTTGATATACAAGCAAATTGTAGATTTTTCCCAGGATGGCATTCTGTTTGCTGATCGAGACGGAATTATCAGATTGTGGAACTCAGGAGCGGAGACAATATTTGGTTACAAAGCCCAGGAAGCTTTAGGACAAAGTTTGGACTTGATTGTTCCCGAGAAATTGCGTGAGCGGCACTGGGAGGGGTATCGTAGGGTTATGGATACCGGTAAAACCCGATATGGTAATGAACTGCTCAAAGTACCGGCTCTCAAGAAAGACAGAATTCGCATATCCGTGGAATTTACCATACTTCTTGTATGGAACCATCGAAATGAAATTCTCGGCAGTGCCGCTATCATGAGGGATGTCACAGAACGTTGGCAACAAGAAAAAGAGATGAACGAACGCCTAAAATCCCTTGAAGATCAGTTAGAATTACAAAACAATGCCTGATCCTACTTATGAAGTTTGGCCTAAAGTGATCGGGAATAAATTGGAAAAGTTTATAGGGGATAGTAAAGACTTTCCATAATCTTCATTCAAAGGAAAAACCAATTCATGAAAATCCATTATCTACAGCATGTTCCGTTTGAGGACGTTGCTTATATCGGGGATTGGGCAAAAGAAAACGGAATTTACTTAGGTCGAACAAGGTTGTATAAAGATGATCCATATCCTTCCTTATCGGACTTTGATGTTTTGATTATAATGGGAGGGCCGATGGGTGTCTACGATGAACAAGAGTTCCCCTGGTTAAGGATAGAAAAACAATATATCGAAAAAGTAATTGAAAATAAAAAGATCGTTATAGGGATTTGTCTGGGCGCACAATTGATTGCGAGTGTTTTAGGCGCAGAAGTGTTCAGAAACGGCCACAAAGAAATAGGATGGTTTCCAGTCCGCAAGACACTCCAAGCACAACATACCTCTTTTGACTCAATATTACCCGATCGTTTTACGGCGTTTCATTGGCACGGCGATACCTTTAAAATTCCACACGGTGCCCTTCACCTGGCTGAAAGCGATGCCTGTAAAAACCAAGCGTTTGTTTATCAGAGTAAGGTTGTTGCTGTACAATTTCATTTAGAATCAACTCCTGAAAGTATCGATTCATTGATCGGAAATTGTGAGAACGAACTTACATCGGTTCCTTTTATTCAAACTCTGGATCAAATTCGCAAGGGTTATCAGCAAATTAAAAGCTCGAATAAAATTATGGCTCAGCTGTTGAATTACTTAATCTTGAAAAGAGGCAAAGCCAACAATTAGCACTGTACCTAAATTTTGCAGTATTCTCATAGCGTACAAATTTAGTGGAAGATGGTGGCTGTAAAAACACTTCAAGGAGAAGGGATGTTTGCGCGAACAATTAAACGAGTCAACACGATTCTGTATTGTAGAAACTGGGAAAATACGGTCAGCTTCTACCGTGATGTACTCAGCTTTTCAATTCATTATGAAACAGAATGGTTTGTTGAATTCCACTTGGTTGGCAACACCTATTTAAGTATTGCCAATGCCGCATATGCATCAATCCAAAGTTCAGATGGTGATGGAATTACCCTCTCATGGCAAATTGAAGATGTTGAATTAACTCAATTCCGCTTAAATGGGCTTGGGATAAAAACTAGTAAAATTAAGAACGTATGGGGGGCGCGAGCATTTTATTTTTTTGATCCTGAAGGTCACCGCCTTGAATTGTGGTCGTAAAATTAAAAGGCGTCGGATTATGGTATAATAGATTGGAATAATCATTTTATTTTAATCAGGGTAAAACAATTGACTTAAGTAAATGAAACAATTTCTTTTTTTAAGTAAAAGAAAAATATATTCTACCAGAAGGTTAAACGGACAAGCCTGAATCACGATAACATTATCAGGGTATACGACATTGAAGAACGATACCGCACGGTTTTCATCATTGAGGAGTTAGTGGATGGTATATCCTTGGAAGGTTGCGGATTTCCGGGATTTATAGCGGATTGCATGGACTGGCATCTACTTGCTCCCTGGGCAAAATAAATCCTTTCATACGATTTTGGGTACACCACTTTTTCTAAAACACGGTTGGTTATCGATATTAAAAAGTTGCATTTAGAAAAATCATTCTTATACTTTTTTTATGATGCACACTTCTAATGCGGAAGTGTGAAATATCTAAAGAATCTTGTACAGAAATCCAGTGTTCCGGTACCAACAATAATCCGAATTAAAATACCGGGATAAGGGGAGGTGATTGTATGAATGATGATATAAAATCAGAAAATACAGAGAGTGCGGATCGAGAAGTCTCTGAATCCTGTTGTTATGTAGTTGATCCGTGTTGTTGCTATACTGTTAATCCCTGCGGCTGTTACGTTGATCCCTGCTTTTGTTATGTCGATCCTTGCTGCTGTTAACTAACTGTATTTGATAAAGATAGCCGAGGTGCCAAGTGCCACATCGCAACATTTAAAGCTTTTGGCTCTCGGCATTTTTATTTATATCCTTCATTGAACTGTAACCGACCAAAAAACAGCAATTAAAAAGTACTAATCAAGGGGTAATTATGTATACCAAAGACGAATTATGCGAAAAGATTAGATCCATCCACCCGGAAATCAGGGAGGATCGGCCACTATGAGTCTACCGAAAAAAAAAGTTAATGTGTTCATCGTTTCTGATGCCACGGGTATTACGGCTGAAATGGTAGCCGGCTCGGCCCTGGCGCAATTCAGACAGGTTGAACCGATATTTAAAAGATTTCCTAATGTCAAGACAGAAGAACAGATTAAAGACATTTTAGAAAATGCCGAGAAACTTGAAGCGTTTGTCATATATTCGCTGGTATCCCAGGAACTGCGAAGATTTTTTCGCACCGAAAAAAAGAAAAAAAATGTTCGTGCCATGGATCTTTTAGGACCCCTCCTGAGACGGATGGTTAAAATTTGGAACGTGGTCCCTCTTTTACGCCCTGGAATTTTCAAAGGAATAGATGAGGAGTCGGCTCGCCTCGCCGAGTCCATCAATTTTACGCTGAAACATGACGACGGCCAGAGAATAGAGACTCTGGACAAGGCTGACCTTATTATACTTGGCATTTCAAGAACTTCAAAGACACCGACAAGCCTTTATATTTCATGTAACTATAACCTGAAAGTAGCTAATTTTCCCATTATTCCAGGCGAACAGCCACCCAAAACAATTTTTACCCTACGCCTACGAAAAGTTGGCTTCACGATTTCCCCGGCTCGGGCTGCTTTTCTCCGGCAAGAAAGACTTAAATATTTGGAATCAACCGACTACACGGATATCGAATCCATTAGGAGGGAGCTGAAATACAGTCAAAAGATATTTAGAGATATTCAAGGGCTGAAAGTATTAGACGTAACCAATAAGTCTATCGAGGAGATTGCTACCGATATTATGGGAAATGGACAGTATTAATGCAGGTATTTGAAGCTCTCTGCAGCAAGTCCCAGAGCGGCGGCTCGGTAAAGCCATTCTGATGACCGTATTGAGTACAACCATGGGCATGTTGCTCATGGCCTTGAAAGGCTTTCACCACTTGTGGTGGTAGCTATGGGCGGACTTTTTGCTTACACTTTGCACGCGCTTGGTTACGTAACGCTTTTTAAACGTTATTTGAAGATTTTAGAGAGAAATATAAACGCGTCGTGAGCCGCTGAAAGAGAAAAATATACTCCCGGCAAAGATGATGACGAAACCGAACTTGGACTCAAATCAAAACGAAAAAGGAGGCGGTCATGAACAATAAACCCGCAACACTCAAAGGCATCCCTTTCAATCTGGAAAAGCATGTAAATTATGCTGATGGCTCTGTGGTAAGCAAGACATTACTTAAACAAGATATCGGCAATATTACTCTCTTTGCGTTTGATTCGTGCCAGGGGTTGAGTGAGCACACAGCCCCTTTTGATGCCGTGGTATATATTTTGGACGGGCAGGCCAGGATCACTATCGGAGGAAAGACACAAACCGTGAATGCCGGAGAAATGCTGATCATGCCAGCTAAACAACAAACCCCGCGGTTAGCGCGGAAGAAAAATTTAAGATGCTGCTGGTTATGATTTGTGGTGAATGAGTTTCATCCAACTCTTAAAAAGCAACGGAATGAATAGGTGTAACATACTAAGTGAGGAGCAATAGATATATCCTTGACAAACTCGTATGTATCTATTCAGGGGATATAGAAGCCATTTCCGCCTATCTGCAACTATCTGAAAATATTGACAAAAGGGGTTGCATCATAACCATTTGAAATAATTAAAAATAAAACTAGATTTTTTATTAAAAGTCTTTTCGTTGTGATAAAATATGTAATACTGTTCTGAATGAACACTATATAATGGAATTTCAATAATGCCCGAACAAAAAATAACATTGCCGATTGCCGGTATGACGTGCGCGAACTGCGCCATGAATATTGAGCGCAGTGTGAAAACTCTACACGGCGTTACGGATGTTAGTGTTAATTTTGCTTCTGAACAGGCATCCATAAATTTTGACCCCGAAGCCTTGAGTGTTAAAGATCTTGTCGATAACATTCACCGCTCGGGTTTTACCGTTGCTGCAGCAAAAATTGAACTGCCCATAACCGGTATGAGTTGCGCCAATTGTGCGGCGAACATAGAGCGGGCGGTATACAAAAAAATAACCGGTATTGTCACTGCATCTGTAAATTTTGCCACGGAACGACTGACAGTAGAATATATTCCCGGTGTTACTTCTGCTAATGATATTGTTTCGGTTATACAACAGGCCGGATACCATGCAATTTTGCCGGATGAAGTTGTTGACGGCGAAGATGCGGAGCAGGCTGCACGAGCTGCGGAAATAAAAGACCAGACACGAAAATTTGTCATTGGGGCCATCTTTGCCCTTCCCCTCTTTTTTCTCAGCATGGGACGTGATTTTAATTTTTTAGGCGTGTGGAGCCATGCGCCCTGGGTAAATTTGTTGTTCTGCGCCCTGGCCACGCCGGTTCAGTTTTACACCGGATGGGATTTCTATAAGGGCGGAGTAAAAAGTCTGAAGAATAAAAGCGCAAACATGGATGTTTTAGTAGCCATGGGGTCCTCGGTGGCATATTTTTATTCTCTGGCGGTTCTTATTTTTCCTTCTCTCGGAGATCATGTTTATTTTGAGACTTCAGCGGTCATTATTACTCTGATTAAGTGTTGAAAAAGAGATTCAGATAACACGGGTCCAAAAGGGCGATACGATCATTGTCAGGCCCGGGGAGCGCATTCCCGTGGACGGGGTTATCCTGGAAGGGAAATCTTCTCTGGACGAATCCATGCTGACCGGTGAACCGTTGCCGGTGGACAAACATGCCGGGGATAGGGTGGTCGGTGGAACAATCAATGGCGAAGGTTTATTAAAATTCCATGCCCTGGCCGTGGGAAAAGAAACCGTGCTTGCGCAGATCATTCGTTTGGTTCAGGAAGCTCAGGGGAGCAAAGCTCCCATACAATCGCTGGCAGACCGGGTGGCGGCGATCTTTGTTCCTGCGGTTATTGCGATCGCCCTTGCAACCTTTTTTTTGTGGTGGGGGATTACCGGTGAATTTGTACCGGCCATGATCCGCCTGGTAGCCGTGCTTGTCATTGCCTGTCCATGTGCTTTAGGGCTGGCCACGCCCACGGCCATAATGGCCGGCACCGGAAAAGGAGCGGAAAAAGGCATCCTGTTTAAAAAAAGTGAGGCCCTTGAGACGGCGACAAAACTCGATACCATTGTACTGGACAAAACCGGCACCATTACCATGGGCGAACCCGGCGTGGTTGACATTATTCCTGTTGACCCGGGGGTTACAAGCCGGGATCAGCTCTTGAAACTTGCAGCTTCGGTTGAGAAAGGATCAGAGCACCCCATTGGCAAAGCGATTGTCAAGGAAGCGCAAACAAGAAACATTGATCTCTGGGAACCTGAAAATTTCAAAGCTCGGGGAGGTTTTGGGGTTGAGGCCAGGATACAGGGAAATTCCGTCAAGCTGGGCAAACCAAATTGGTTTTTGGATATCGGAATCCATATTGAAAAAGCAAAAGACACCATCGACCGGCTCCAGTCCCAAGGCAAAACCGTCATGGTTCTGGTTCAGGAAGAAGAGTTTTACGGCCTGATTGCCGTGTCCGACACCCTGAAACCCGAATCAAAGGCCGCCATACAGCAGCTCCATATCCAGGGTCTTAAGGTGGTCATGCTGACCGGGGACAATCTTAAAACCGCCCAAGCCATTGCTTCAAAAGTGAACATTGATGAGATTTTTGCCGAGGTCCGTCCCGAAGAAAAGTCATCCAAAATCAAAGAACTTCAAGAAAAAGGAAACAAAATCGGCATGGTGGGGGACGGGATCAATGATGCTCCGGCCCTTGCCCAGGCGGATGTGGGCTTTGCCATCGGAACCGGTACGGATGTGGCCATTGAAGCCGGCGATATTATCCTCTCCAGCGGAAGTCTTACCGGTGTATCCCGCGCCATTGAGCTTAGCAGCGCTACCATGAAAACGGTCAAGCAAAACCTTTTCTGGGCATTTTGCTATAATATCGTGCTCATACCGGTTGCAGCAGGAATTCTTCAGCCCTTTGACGCTTTTCCCGTCTTTTTAAGGCAGCTTCATCCCATTCTGGCGGCCCTTGCAATGTCTTTGAGCAGTATTTCAGTGGTAACAAACAGCCTTTGCCTGTATAATAAAAAAATCGGTTAATCTTTATGTTGTTAGCAACCGGTTTTATTTTAACCTTGCTTGGTTTCCAACTGAACGTATCGTATATATAGCAATTTTTTTAAAATTTCCGTCTTTTTTGATCTAAGTCAAGGTAATCCGCCCGTCATGAATATAAAATACACTTAAAAATCAGGAAATGGTCCTTTAAAAAAATTTAAGGGAAAAGCTAATCAACCCAATATCATTAAAAGGAGGAAAAATCATGTTTTGTTTTCAATGTCAGGAAACAGCCAAAAATGAAGGCTGCACCATCAAGGGCGTTTGCGGGAAACCCGAGGACACGGCAAATCTTCAGGACCTGTTAATTTATGTGTTAAGAGGCATTGCTGTCTACGGCGAAATGGCCAAAGAACTCGGCATGTCAAATAAGGAAAATGGGTTATTTGCGGCACAGGCGCTTTTTACCACCATCACCAATGCCAACTGGGACAATGACCGGTTTGTTGAGATGATCAAAGAAGGATTAAAACGCAGGGAGGCGCTTAAAGACAAGGTTATGGCCGCCTACAAAGAAAAAAACGGTAAGGATTTTGATGAAAAATTACATGATTCTGCCACCTGGTTCTCGGATGGTGTGGCCGAGTTTGAAGAAAAGGCCAAATCGGTCGGCGTCCTCGCCACAGAGAATGAAGATGTTCGATCTCTAAGGGAGCTGTTGATCATCGGTTTGAAAGGGATCGCCGCTTATGCGGATCATGCCGCCATTTTAGGATTTGAAAAAGACGAAATCTACGACTTTATCATGGAAGCCCTGGCTTCCACCACAAAGGACCTGCCGGTAGACGACATGATCGGGTTGGTCATGAAAGCCGGAGAAACGGCGGTGAATACTATGGCTCTGCTGGACGAGGCCAACACCACCGCCTATGGAAACCCTGAAATAACAGAGGTTAAT
>JAFDEW010000205.1 GCA_019310125.1 Deltaproteobacteria bacterium
GGGTCTTGCTTATTATATTTTTTTAAAAAACCGGCATGGATCGGAAGGGGGGAGTGTTGTCTTTAAAAAAAAAGAAAAAAAGACTTGACTTTTTCCTGGTGCTCTTCACCCTTGGCGCCTTGGCTCTGAAGCCCTCCGACTTTTGCAACGTTAGGGTTAATTGATTTTTACACAACAGGAAGCTTATCAGGGCCAATTTCGGCCAGACATGGATACTGTTTGTCCTTTTCAGAAATGATCGGATGTTCAACCGGCCAGTCAATACCGATGTCAGGATCGGACCAGAGAATTCCCCCCTCGTCATCCGGCGTAAAAAAATCCGAGCATTTGTATAAAAAATACGCGATTTCGCTCAGCACACAGAACCCGTGAGCAAATCCTTCGGGAATAAATAACTGGCGACGATTTTGACCCGAAAGATGGAAACCCGTCCATTTGCCGAAGGTGGGGGAATCCGGCCGGATGTCCACCGCTACATCAAATATCTCACCGGATATTACCTGTACCAGCTTGGCCTGTGAGTTCTTGATCTGATAGTGAAGTCCCCTGACGGTGCCGTGCACGGAATAAGAAAGGTTGTCTTGAACAAACATCCGGTTAATTCCGGATGTCATGTATCTGTCCCGGTGGTATGTCTCCATGAAAAAGCCGCGGCCGTCTTCAAATACTTGGGGCTCAATCATAAGGACGCCTTCTATGGATGTTGTGATGATATTCATGATTATCACTTTTTTTTGATATACTGAAAACAGCAACAATTTGTGCTTTTGTATTATTTATTACAGTGCAGAGTATAATCAGGCTATACGTGGGGTGATGAAACTTACCCGTAACATGTCCTCTAAATTTTATCCCGATTTTATTCCAATCTACGGGTATATGGTGTCAGGTGTCAGGTGTCAGGATTCAACTCCTGGGTGCTTCCGTCCTGACACCTGACACCTGAAACCTTTTGTAAGTCGGAACAAAAACGAGATCAAAATACGGCTACTTTTGGGATATGATTTTCATCATCCCAGGCTATACGGTTGTTTCGTCTTCATCCTCAAATTGTTTTCTCAGCTTAAATAATTGTTCCAGATATTTTTTAAGCTTTTCCTGTACCTTGCCGTAAACGGTTCCTTCGGGAAAGTAGCCCTCTTTATCCGGAGTCCCTGCCGGTACCTCTGTTAATATTTCTATTCCTTCTTCAATCGTAGAGACCTGATAGATATGAAATTTTCCTTTTCTTACGGCATCGACCACATCTTTTTTAAGCATCAGATTTTTAACATTGGCCCGGGGAATTAATACTCCCTGTTTGCCGGTAAGTCCTTTGCTTTTACAGACGTCAAAAAATCCTTCAATTTTATGATTAACTCCGCCGATGGCCTGAATTTGCCCTTTTTGATTCACTGAACCGGTTACCGCAATCCCTTGATGAATGGGAATGTTTGAAAGGCTTGAGATAACCGCATAGAGTTCCGTGGAAGAAGCGCTGTCGCCGTCGATGCCGCCGTAGCTTTGTTCAAAAGTGATGCTTATTGATAAACTTAACGGGTAGTTTTGTGCGAAAGTTCGTCCCAAATAACCGGAGAGAATCAGAACGCCTTTGTCATGGGTCTTCCCGCTGAGCTTGGCTTCACGTTCAATATTGACAACCCCCTGCTTCCCCATATAGGTTTCGGCGGTGATTCGGGAAGGACGACCAAACATGAAATCGCCGATTTGAAATACGGAAAGGGCATTTACCTGTCCGGCAACATCCCCTTCCACATCGATCATAATGGTATCATCCACGTAGGATTCGTGTATTTTTTCTTCATAAAGGTTATATCGAAATCGGTATTCATTGAAGGCTGTGATAATATCTTTGTCTGAAACCCGTTTTGCATTCCTTTTCTTTGCCCAGTAGTCCGCCTCTTTTAAAATTCCCATAATCGCGCCGAATCTGAGTGAAAGCTTTTTTTGGCTGGCGATATATTTTTCACCATACTCTACAATGGCGGCAACACCTTTGGGGGTTAACGGTAAAAGTTCCTCTTCTTTGCATACACGGGCAATGAAGCGAGCATATTGTTGAATGGTATCCTGATTTTTTTCCACCTCATGGTCAAAATCCGCCCTGACTTTGAAAATTTTATTAAATTTTGAATCATAGTTCTGGAGCATGTGAAACAGGTGATAGCTGCCGAACAAGACAACCTTGACTTCCAGCGGGATCGGTTCCGGACGAAGGGATGATGTGCCGTATCCCAGACCTGAAGCAAGATCTTCTATGAAAAGGAGCTTGTTTTGTAACGCACGTTTGAGCGCTTCCCACACGAACGGGTTCATGAGGATAGACTCGATTTCCATTATCAGATAGCCGCCGTTGGCTCTGAGGAGTGATCCGGCCTGAACCATGCTAAAGTCTGTGATAATGGTTCCCATATGCGCTCTTTTTTCAATTTGACCTAAAACATTTTGATGTGTTGGATTTGTTTCGAAAATAACCGGTGCGCCTTTTAAAGATTTTTGATCTACCAGAACATTGACCTTATAGCGTTGAAAAGAGGGTTTGGCAGGCTGAAACATAAAGCCTTCAACGGGTGATTTTGCATCCTGGGAAGCTATAAAATCCTTAACGTTCTCAAGAATATCCGCCTGCACATCGTCCATATAGGCCAGAATGTCTTTGCTCCCCTTGTATTCTTCCTTTACAATATCTATCCGCTGTTTTACCACAAACAGAGCGATTTCCTCCATGAGCTTTTCAACTTTAGAAGTCATTACCTGGTTGATTTTATTAAGTTCTCGGATCGTGACGTCGACTTCGGACTGAACCGTACTGATTCTTTCCTCGATTTCGGTTCGTGTTTCCTCGGGAAGGGCCATAAACTCTTCCGGTGAAATCGGCTTTTCTTTAATAATGGGGACGGTTTGATATCCGGTTTTGGTCCTGTTAATATGGATATTCTTTTCCTTTGCCGACGCTTCGAGTTTCTGAATGATGTCTTTTTGTTGATCTGAATACTTTTTTTGGATTTCAGATTGTTTCTGGTGATACGATTCATGCTCAAAGGCTTTGGGCAACTCTTTTTTCAGATCATCAATTAACTTGTTTATTGTTTTACTGAACCGGGTTGCTTTACCCGTGGGCACGGAAATGGCTTTGGGGCGGTATTCATCCTTAAAATTATTGACCATGCACCAATCCACCGGTGACGGAAGGGTTTTGGCTTGCTTATCGACGAGGTCTCTGATGATGGTAGATTTGCCGGTGCCTTCTAATCCTGTGACAAAAATGTTGTATCCCGGACTTTTCATGTTCAGGCCGAAGTTTATGGCCTGAACCGCTCGTTCCTGTCCGATGACTTCATCCAGTGGATTTACTTCCGCAGTATTTTTAAAGGTAAACATCTTGGGATCACATATTGACCTTAGATCCGACGGCGTTAACTCACAATTTTTTTTCATGCTCTGCTCCTTAAACAATAAAAATTAATTACCGGCCAATAATCATACCTTCAATCATGAGAGCTTCTTATATTCCATATGATTTTTTTTAAATTTTAGCAATATGATTTTAATCTATTCAGGTTTTAAGACGATAATGGTTTCGTCAAAAAGATACGATCAGACCGTCAAAAAATTGCCGCTTTTGTTTTATTTGCTCATCGGGATTTTTGTAACATAAATTAGGTTATTCTATAATAACCAATTGGATTATAAAGGTAAAAAAGTTATCCGGGATGAAGCCGAGGCCGCTGGTACGCTTATTGCAAAAATATTTGTCACAAAGGTACTAAGACCCGCCCGCCTCGCCTAAGGCGAAGCCGATGGCGGGCAGGCACAAAGGATATATTTATGATTCTTTAAACCAAAGCGGAGAAAAAAATGCCGGCCTATATTTATGAGAACAAAATATTGCATATCAACAGGTATCGAAGAGCGGGGGACGGTTCACCATACGGATCAAGGCCAAAAAAAGTCAGCAGTGATAGGCGCCGGAAACTCAGAGACGGCATCATTATTATGGACTTCGATCGCAGGCAAAACAGTGATCCACATTACAGCGGACCTGAGCGGCGCAGCGGTATGGAAAGAAGAAGCGGTTTGGATAGAAGAAAAGATGCGGGTAAAAGACGATATGCCTGCTGAAACATCGCTCTTTCCATTTGGCTGGTAACACACTCTTTAAGGGATATCTTGGTTATCCCAAAAGTGCCCCGGCTTGCCGACCATACGGTATAAGCTTCCGTAAAATAAAGAACGGATGAGCATGGATAACGACAATTATATAATAACAGTGTGTCCGTCATGTAACTGCAGGTATCGGGCTCCCGAGGCTATACTTGGACGAACGGTTTCATGCAAGAAATGCGGCACCGGCTTTAGTCTGGGCTCAGCGGACGAAAGCACGCAAAAACAAAATCTTCAGTATGTCACATCCGAACAGGAAAAGGTCCTGGAACTTTTTCAAGACGATGTTTATTTGGTTATCGGAAAACTGGCGGTGAAGTACAAGTTTGTTGGTGATAAACAACTTCAACAGGCTCTATATATTCAAGAAGAGGGAAAGCGGGTCGGGCAGAAGCTGCTGTTGGGAGAGGTCCTGGTTGTTAATGGAATGATATCTCAAGCCCAGTTGGATTTTCTTATCTCCGTACAAAAAATGCTTGAAGCCAGAAAACTGGACGGAAAATTCGGAACCATTGCCGTCAAGAACGGATTTACTACCCGTGATGAAATTGACAGTGCTTTACAGGAGCAAAACAATATTTTTAAAGAGACAAAAACCATTAAGTTAATCGGTGATATACTGGTTGAATCCAAGGTACTTACAGAAAATCAGCGCGATGCGATCCTTAAAACACAAAAGCGTTTTGAGAAAATCATATCCGTTGAACAAAAAAGTACTGATGTTTCCGATGGTAACGGACAGACCAGAACTGATGTCGAATTTAATCTTACGGTTTCAGAAGATAAGCTTAACGCATTTATATCAGTAAACGGAAAAGGTTCCGGCACGATTACCCTGGATACCATTAAAAAATTTCTGCAAAGGAAAGAGATTGAATACGGAATCGTCGATGATGCTCAAATCGAAGAGTACCTGAAAAATATAGACAGCAAAAAAGAGCCATTGAAAATTGCAGAAGGAAAACCTCCGGAATCCGGAAAAGATGCCTACATTAAATATTGCTTTGAGACAGATCCGTTGAAAGTAGGCGCGATTAAAAACGGCGGTGCCATTGATTTTAAAGACAGAATACCTGTTTTAGAAGGCAGGCCGGGAAAAGACGTATACGGCAGTCCAATACCTCCGAAAAAATACTATGATACAAAACTCAAAAATGGAAAAGGCACTAAAATTTCCGATGATCGGCTTAAAATTATCGCTAAAATTGAAGGCATACCTGAAATTTCCGCTATGGGTAAGGTTTATGTTTCCCCACAGCTTAAAATTTCCGGAGATATCGGCCTGAAAACCGGGCATGTTGATTTCGAGGGAAAGATTGAGGTGAGCCAGGCTATACAGAACGGATTTCGTGTAACAGGAAACAGCCTGACCGCCAATGAGATTCTCAAGGCCGAGATAGACATGACCGGGGATATCGTTGTTTACGGAGGGATAATGGGCGCCACCATCAAAACCGGCGGGAATATTCGTGCCATGCATATCCGTGACTCCCGCATTGAAGCGTATGGAGACGTGGTTGTTGAAAAGGAACTCATTGATTCTAAAGTTGATACAAGCGGAGCTTGCATCGTTAATAGCGGATCGATTTTATCCTCCACGGTTGCGGCCAAGAAGGGAATA
>JAFDEW010000206.1 GCA_019310125.1 Deltaproteobacteria bacterium
GCGATCCAGCATGTGATGTTGGACGAGGTTTGGAAGCTATTGGAAGCCCCCGGAGGCGCAGGGGCGGTCGAGAACATGGCCAGGCGATTTCGAAAACGGCGAACGGCATTGTGGCTAGCGACTCAGCAAGTGGGTGAGTTCCTCGATGCCCCTGCCGGCAGGCGGATCCTATCTGTCGTTGGGAACACCATCCTGATGGAGCAGCGCCCCGTCGAGGCGAAGCGCTTGCAGGCGACTTTCGATTTGAGCGACTATATGACGGACAGCCTGCACCGGCTAGGAACCGGGCACGGCGTGCTCGTAACGCCGGAAGGGAATCTGCGCATTTGGATCGCCGCTCCAGAAGGTTGGGGCGTCTACTAAGAGGGATGGGTGAAACGGATCTTACTATTAGTCCTCGTTCCAATGATATGTCTGGCAGGTCTTTATTTCAGCTTCATGGCGGCAGGAGCGGCTATCTTAGCGGACACCATGCCGGCATGGGCACAGGATGATGCCTGGGGGTGGATGTTGGGTACGCCTCAGCCAACGGCTAAGGACCCAGGCTTGCCGGGTGGCACCAGTTTCAGTAATGGCTCGTTCTATTGGTCATTGGACGGGTTTATTGGGCCAGTTTCGTTTGTTTGCATGATGCCCGTCGAGGGTCCTGCTCGCATGAGCAGCTGCTTCGGGGATACCGAAGGTCGGGATGGCCACGCACACACCGGCATCGATTGGGCTACGAACCATGAAGAGGGCCGGTGGGTATGGACGCCCTTCGGTGGAAAGGTGACATCTGCTGGTTGGAACTATTACCTGGGTTGGACGGTGGTCATTGAGAATGACGAATGGCAGGTGATCCTTGGCCACTTGTGCTGCGGCGCCAGCGGAAAAAGCCATACGGCGACAGGTCCAACATCTATCGCCGTAGCAACGGGTGACCTTGTGATCGCAGGAGATGTCGTGGGGAAGAGCGGAACGACGGGCAACTCGACAGGACCGCACCTACATTTCGAGATTCGCCAATGCGATCAAGATGGTAATTGCAATGTCATGAACCCGAATGTGGTAAGGCTGCCGGGCCAGGACGGATTATGCGCTTGGGAGAGCTTCGGTGATTGACATGTGTGATGGAGCAATAGTTAGCTGGTAGTCTTCGGTGAAACCCTCTCGTTGCTCACTCACGGTAACACCTTTCCAGGGCATGGGTACCACCTCCTCCAGGAGAAAGTGTTACCGATGTCCTCAGAATTTGTGTTACCTATGTCCTTAGAATTTTCTGTTACCTATGTCCCCGAACGGTTCACAACGCCTTCGATTGATCGCCGACCAAGGCAAGACCTGATCTGTGGAAATAATCATCGAGAGTTCCAAAATTGTCGAAGATCCGAGCAACGTTAAATGAAATCTCTTCAATACTGAGATCAACTGCACTCTGCGGCATTGGCAAGATGGCACGACCTCCATCAACGTGAACTAGCACAATTCTTCTTAGACGTGTGGGCCCGTAGTAAAGATCATAATAATATGAAGCCGCGTGACTATCAGGGAACTTGTTTGCCCACTTCTCGCGAAAGTCATCGCTGTGCAAATATTCTGAGCTATGGGCATGCTCAATTCTAAGATCTGGATATTCCTTATATACTGCAAGTACTTGTGAGCCCGAATATGAGACATCCCAATTGGAGATAGGATCAGACGACACAACAAGAGAGAGAAGTTCGTCTTGGCTCATATCACCAGGTATTTTAGTTGACGCCTTGTCATAACGGTGTTGAAGAATTGATGCCAAGCTTATAAGCAGAATGGAAAGCGCGCCTAATCCAACAGTGATCGGTTCAATTCGATTTACGTCAGCAATAAACCAAACAGCCGCAAGTATCACCGTAGCCAAAACACATAGATATGATATTGCCCTGATTGTTGTGATTAATGTTTTCACATTACCCCAAGATTTTAATTATTGGAGCCTGCATAACGGATGAGCTCAGCGGCGCGACCCCCAGCGTCCGCTGGAGCGGTATGCAAGTATATTATCGGAATAATATTTGACATTTTTTTCAGTCCAATATCAGTTTTTCACGGCGAAAAAGTTTCTTTGCGATAATAAATAATATTGCATCTATAAATAAAAGAAATAACGCAGTAAATAGTATCAAATTCCAGATAGATCCACCAAGTGGTATACGCCACCAATCCATTGGAATTGATTTCATGACAACATACATGCATAGAACCAATATAAAAAAAGCAGACCCTAAATTTTGTTGAGCCTTTTTTACTGTCGTTGCTTTTATGGAAATGACCACTCCTGATAATGAGGTTGCTAATGATATTAATAACCCATTGATCAAACTGCCAATTAGGATTGATAACGAATAGAAGGAGATACCTTGGCCCCAATCAATAATATTAGCCGCGATTAATCCAAAGACAAGCATAAGTATTACATTTACCCAACCATAGATCCCTGTTGATAATACCTTTCCAATTAATATAGAGAAGTCGGAGAGTCGGGAAGCTAACAAGGTTTGTAAGGTATGCCTTTCTCTTTCACCAGCAAATGTGTCAGCTACAATATCTGACACGGTCAAGAGGGGAATCCATATTGCAACCATCATTACAACGGGTGCCGTCAACCATTCTTCGCCAGCTTGTAAGACTGGAAGCACACTGGCTACACCCAAAGCAATTATTCTAATTGCCAGGCTGATATCAAAATTTCTATACTGAGCAAATATTTCTTTCCACTCTTTCCAAATGATAGTTAGAATATCAGTTATCATTATTCCCACTTATCAGGTTTAAGAATATATCTTCAAGATTGGACCTCACTTCCTTAAACTCCTCCACTAAACCTCCACCATTCACAATAATCTTGTTCAACGAGGAAGTATTTATTTCCGGATTAACCTCAATGATCATATGCGTATCAAGGGTTTTTATTAGAGAAACACCATCAATGGATTTCAAAGAAGAGATTACGTTATTGTCAAACCCCTTACCTATTACTTCGATCTGATAATTTGATCGAATTTTCTGTAATTCTTTAATGCTCCCTTGGGCTAATAATTTCCCTTCATTGATTACTGCAACTTGTGAACAAATCTTTTCGGCTTCATGTAAATTATGGGTTGTAACAAAAAATGTAGATTCTTCCTTAGAACATATGTCTATGATGTCATCCTGCAGCTTGGAACTTGCAATCGGATCAAGCCCAGCTGTGGGTTCATCAAGAAATATGAGTTTGGGTTGATGGATTAATGTTCTAGCAATCGCTAATTTCCGTTGAAGACCAGTGCTTAAAGTTGAGGTGATATCATTTTTCCGGTCCCACAATCCAAAGGTTTTTAGCAATTTTCGGATTCTTGAACTTTGGTGATCGGGTGCTAATTTCCAAATTTTGGCGTGAAACTTCATATTATCAAAAACACTTAAACGCTCATAAAGACCAGATTCCTGGAATAAAACACCAACATTACTACGAATGTCGGCAGATCGCGTTTTGACGTCATACCCAAATACATTTGCGGAACCACCCGTAGGTTCTAATAAACCGAGGAGAAGGTTAATTGTTGTGGTTTTTCCAGCTCCGTTCGGGCCCAAGAAACCAAATATAATTCCTCGAGGTACCTTGAGAGTCAGTCCATTTACAGCTTTGATAGATCCAAAATGACGACTAAGATTATTGGTCTCTATTACATGCATTTATTTTTAATCCTGATTATTTTTACTTGCATAACAGTTTTGAGCTGAACGGCTCCGCTCATATATTACATTGATCAAACTCGTTGCCCTGTTGAAGCAACCAAGCGCATTTCCGGCATCCCGCGGAGTCCGTTCCAGCGAAACGTTATGCAGTATATCTAAATTAATCATCATCTGGATATTCAAGAGGAAATTCTATCCAGGATATTAGTCGGACCATATTCTCGTCTCGAAGTACAGACCTCAAATTCCCGGCGGAAAGATCATAAACATCAATATCGGAACCCACACTTCCGGCAATCTTGCCTCCATCTCGTGACCACGCAATCTTCTCAATAGAACCGCACTTTTGATCTGAAGTGAGGCTTTCAGTATCGGGTGAATAAATGAATAACTTCAACTCCAAACCATCTTCTAAGGAACAGAGAGCTAGCATTTTGCCATCTGGAGACCAAGCATATGCAGCTGTCTCTGGCAATTGAGTGTCGAGATCCAGCTCACACTCGATTTCCTCCTGAAGACAGGTTGCCTGCATTACATAGACGCCATCTCTCGGATCATGAGGACCACTTGATTCTCTTGCGCAAATAAACGCTATCCATCTCTCATCTGGCGACCATTTGAAGTTCGCGCACGAGAATTCAGGGTTTTTGAAGTAGACTGTAGTCCAATCCCCTGTCCATGGATCGAAAAGTGCAATTTGGGACATAGTTTCGACGATAAGACCATTACCGTCAGGAGTCCAGGAGAACCCAACTGTTAAGTATGGTAACTGTATAACTTCAAATGTGTTTGAAAATAAATCTAAAATCTGAAGATTTCTCCTTTGAATATCCAAGAATGCAATCTTGTAGTCATCAGAAGAAAGCTCCGACATAAATACTTCATAATTCGTGCTCTCATGAAGAGTCCAGAAATCACGAGTCTCTGTAGAGATAGCTCGGATTGAGTAAATATCTGGTATTTCGACATTGCTTCGAACGTAGAGAATGTATGATCCCGGGGGAGGCGTTTCCATGGGTTCAATCATAATTTGTTGAGTAGCGGATGGACTGAGAGTTTGTGAAAGGTCTAACTCTTCAAGTGTATTTTGGAAATCTTCAACTGAAGCTTGTGGCATCGACGGGTTTTCATTCTCAACTAAATTACTAGATGGTTCTAATGTGGAGGGGGTGCTTTGCATATAAGCACCGGAAGGCTTGCATCCAAAGAGAGATATTAAAATCAGGAGGAAAGAGATTCGCATTAGTTGAAAGGGATTACTTTGAATGATGATCATTGGCTACATACAAGTACCGTATAACAGTTCGAGATGAGCGGCCCGCCTTCAACTTCGATAATACATCAAGTTATATGCAAACTCGCCAGGATCTCGGGTCCGCTCCATTGAGTGGTTAGGTGCCCAGTTAATTCACCTCTCTCCACGGAGGCCATAAGTCTACTGGTGTTTCTATGCAGATTGGATTATTGTTTTCGAACGTCGCATAGTATGAAGCAACATCTAAACCGGTTGCATCTTCTAATGAAAGGTATGTAAACTCTGTTGAAAATGTTCCTGACATGTCGAGAGCATGCAGAAAAGTCACTTTATCATCAGGCGACCAAATTATCAGGTGTGGGTGGCGGTCCTCTTGGGGACATCCTGTTATTTTCTCCTTATAAATCGATGCCCTTCTTGCTTCATACTGTATTAGAAAACCATATTGTGGATAGAAGGCAAAGGCTTCAAATCCCATGTATCCCATTTTAGGAGCGTTCCAAGAGCTGATCCAGATCTCCTCCGGCTCGCCGTAAGTTTTTAGAACTTCCTCGAGTCGCAGGATTAATGAGCGACCTGGGTTCACCTCAATACTTTGAATGATTCCATCATGGACTTCATACCCATGAGTAATGGAGGTAGAATATATATCCTCTGGAACGGCTAATTCTACAACATAGTATACAATCCACTCATCGCCATGAATTTCAAAGATATCTAAAGCCACCGATTGGAGGAACGGTTTTGCTGATTCCCAGCTAGTTTCTCCTGGTACGAACCCCCACCAACACGGCAGGAGACAATCATCATTTGATTTCAGCAGCTTCGCCACCACCACTAACGCCTCTTCTCGAGGAAGGGTAGGCACAGGAAGAGGCATTGCTGAAGGGAAAGGTGACGCGGTAGCTGTTGGAATCAAGGTCTCTATTTCTATAGGTGCTTCAGTTTCCATAACCGTTCCATCAGTTGAAGTTCTTCCAGGTTGAATCGAAGTAGATTCAGCTGTTGGTGAGGGATTTTCTGGAGGTGTACAGCCAGATATAAACACCTGGAAGACTAGTAATGCTACCGTGGTAGATTGAAGTCTATATTGAAAGTTCATCGGAACATTACCTCACTTGGTGATAAATGTCCCCTAAATCCAGCCCGATAATAAATTATGAGTACACCGCAGAAATCTTTGGCAAGTTATCAATCGAAATTAGGCACCTAACGGTTTCGAGATGAGCGACCCGTGCTCAACGTCGATAATACATCAAGTCTTGCGCAAACTCGGCAGAATCTCGGGTCCGCTCCATTGAGGTGTTAGGCCGATTCACCACT
>JAFDEW010000207.1 GCA_019310125.1 Deltaproteobacteria bacterium
CTGTTGATCAACTGGGTTCAGAATTTTATGATCAGTCTTCAAGGCAGTGGCAAATTAAAAGAGATGGGTAAGAAGTGGCTTAAAGGAGGCTCATGGATCGATGAATTACCTTAAGCAGTGATTGAGATCAGATGTTTTGTAGAAATATAATTCCATAGCCTTATTAACGCTCTAATTTTATGGATGTATTTGATGCAAGATCAAGGTAGTAAGTTGTATATGAATGTGGATTTTGTGGCGTAGTGGATTAATTTTTTTATAACCAAAGTCATTTTTTAGTAAATAGAGGGAGGTCAAAGATGAAGAAGAAATCTATTACTCCGTTTTTTGTTGTTATTGCACTTATGTTCGTTGTGAGTCAGGTTAGTTTTGCTCAGGGTATGGAAGGTAGACTTGGTTTGGGTGCACGAGTGTCCTACATGGACTATTCAGATGACGATTATACCCTGTATGGCGTAGAAGTAGATGTTGAACCGGATGAAGACGTCATGTACGAAGGAAACCTTACTTATTTTATTCAGGACTATTTCTCTATTGAATTAAGTGTAGGCTATGTTGAGACTGATGTAGATTTAAGCGCTCTTGGATTATCTGGAGATGCTGGCGATCTTGAATCAATTCCGGTCCTTTTATCAGGGCGAATGCACTTTTCCACAAATCCAAAATTAAACCCATATATCAGTTTTGGAGTTGGGTACTTTTTCAATGATATTGACCAAAACGATTCCACCATTGAATTCATTTATGGTGCGGGAGCTGATCTTGATGTAGACGATTCCTTTGGCTTTCATCTTGGTGCAGGTGTTGAATTCTTTATTTCTAAAAATGCTGCATTTAATTTAGACTTTAAATACATATGGACCGAAGTTGAGGCCGAAGTGAACAAACCCGGTTTTACAGAAGAGGACTTAGATATAAATCCATATGTTTTAGGATTGGGCATTAAATACTATTTCTAAGAAGAGCTTTTAATACTTTGAAACACCAAATACATAATAGGCAGGATCAGCAATAGCCCTGATTTTACCGTGCTGGGTAGCCAAAAAATTATCAGGCCAGGATAAAACCTGGCCTTTGCTATCTGATCCCTCAGCCCTTCTGGAAAGGTGCCACCCGCCGCTAAATAGGCATTGCAAGCCTCGGTAGTTACGGTAAAACCAGGGGGAACCGGTATGCCATTAATAAATTTGGTGAGATTTGAATATTTGTTATTTCTGTTTCGAATAATGCAAGCGCCTAACCCATTGGAATGCTATGTTAAAGCCGCATCCAACAGCCAATGTGTCCCCCATTGACATGTTTCCTGCATATGTCGAGCAGCTGGGTGGTATTAGGATGATTACATCCTGTTACTCGGTTGCCGCAGTAAGATAGCTGTTTGTTATTAGGATTAACCCAGCCCGCTGCAAGCAACGACATCGAGCAAGGCCGTGCCAAAAACCGAAGGGTTGAATTGACTCCGGTTAGGTTAAATAAACCAACCGATCCGGTTATTGATTACCACATAGGTGTGAAAATGGTGCAAGTATGATGGTTATTCAGCCCCATCTTTAAAAACCAGATATGAACGGTAAACACTTTACTTAGAACAAGGGAGAATCCAAGCTTTTAACCGGCCTGTGGTTCTTTTGGTTGAAGCTGCTGGCTGATATTCATCAAAAGCGGCTTTTCGTCCTCCTGATTCAAGAAGGTAGCGCTTGAAGGTAAAGCTAGCTTAATACCCTCACTTTCAAACTCTTGCAAGATTTGCCTGTTGACACGCTGATTAAGGTCGAGAAATGCCCAATAATCTGCCGGGTGATACCAGTACAGGATCATGATGTTGAGCGAGTCTCGGTTAAACTCGTTGAAGTAAACCCGTGGCGTGAGTTCAGGGTCCATGCCTTCATGGTTGTGTAGAATCCCTTCTATAATCTTGACCGCTTTTTCGATTCTTTCTAAAGGCGTGTTGTTTGGAATCGCAATGTTAGTAAGTCTTCTGATATGTGGCCGCCGACCTATGTTCTCAATATCCAATCTTGCCATTTCATCATTTGGAATAGTTGTCTGATGGCCGGTGAGAAGACGCAGTCTGGTGGAACGCAAGCCGATTTCTTCCACAACCCCATCGTGACCTTTCACCACGATGCGCTGGCCCACCTCATAGGGCTTGTCAAGCAAGATCATGACGCTTCCAATCAGATTCTTGAGGGTATCTTGGCATGCCAAAGCAACTGCCAAACCACCAACGCCGAGACCAGCCAAAATCGTAGTTATCTGAAATCCCACATTATCCATCCAGATCACCGCAGCCGTTATAATCACCACAACCTTTAGAACCGTTTTCAAAGGCCGTAAAAGGACCGATGCAGACTCTTTCCCGTCCTGTGCGAGACGCTCCGACATCCAGTCAATTATGATATCGACGAGCCGTATTGCAACCCAAGCAAGGATGATTGTGAATAAAGTCTCGGCCTTTAAAACTTTACGCATTGTTAGGGTTAATCCGATAATGGGAATACAAAGCTTGATAATGAATATCCAGATTAAAAGGCGGACTGGACCCTTGATGAAGTCAGCAAGGCGATGGCTCATCTCAGTATCTCTGTGGCGCAAGAGAAAGCTTACAATCCAAGTTAGTGCCATCGCACCAAGATACGCCACAGTCATTAAAATAAATAAGGCGATCCACTGCCATGCATGCCAACCGAGGAACATGATGTCTGGAAAAATCTTTCTTAGATTTTTTTCAAACATGCTGTATCCATGATGCTCCCAGAGGAGCGGTATCTGTCTCACAGTTTTGTTTGAGAATTTCCAGATGAATACTCCATCCTCTCTCGGAACATGCTGAAGCAAAATATCAATGGTTTTTTTTGGGGTCTCTATACGGTCCAAGATGTCGCGGAAAGCGGGTAGACCGTCCTTGCCTTGTCCCTCTGGATCGGTGCTTAACTTTTCAAGATCAACCCATAGGGCTCGATCCAGCACAATCTTGAGCTTTCGTGCCAGTTCCGGCCCTCCTTCTTTGGCCACCCTTCCAGGCAAATTACGAAGGTCTAAATACTGAGCAGCTTTCTCGTACTCACCATTGCGGGAGGCGGAAAGGAATCCTTCCACCGTGCCTCGTGGGGTGCCCCGATCGAATTCATCGATCGGAACATCCTGCTCTACCGTCTTGTTTCCTGTGTCTTCGGGGGCCTGGGTTTCAGCTGGTATTGCTGCTCCTACTGCGAGGTAACCCATCATGGTGCCTGTAACTATGAGAATCAGAAAACATGTCGTTAGTCTTTTTTTCATGTTTTGCCTCCGTGAAAAGAAGTATGTGCTTACGTCCTTAAGGGAAGGGAAACCCCATTTTCTCTCATTTTAAACCCTGGTGCGCGGCAATTTGCATCCGCTTGCAGCGGGGTGGTTCATTAATAAGAATTCTCCTATCGAGAGTAGAATAAATAATAATCAAAGGTTGTGTGCCATAACAGGATGCATCCCATTATTAGTAAGGCTGGATATCAGACAGTAATCATAATTTAGCAACTGACTACCGAGATTTAGATATCATAGGTCGGTCGTATTGTCAAGAATGTGGTTTACTCTAAATGCTTTGAAATGTTGGAATTTCTATCATAGGAAAGCCGACTGGTCGAAATTGATTTCTAAAAATGGGCCTTGGATCCGGGTGTTAATTGTATGGGAAAAAAACACATCGATAGTTGCTACGTTGTGTCTGTACAAGATATTGTAGTATTGTAGTCGGACCTAAAACCTGTACTGCAATAGAGTAGAAATCCGGCCATTCGATATCTTGTGTTCCAAAGATATATCTGAAAAAGGAGCAACATTGTGATTATTAATGGTGATCATACGAATCGGACCTGTTTGAATCCGTGAGATACCTACAACGTCTATGCACATAACCCTTATTTCAGCTCACTGCAATGGATCAAAGCTTATAAGACACTAAAATATTTTCAGATATTCATTCGTTATCTCAGATCCGCGGGAACTTCCGGGACGCGGGGAACTTCCGGCACGCCCCTAAAATAATAAGTTTCTATTTTCCGGTTTGGATAAGTTGGATTGGTGGGGAAAGTTAAAATGATTGGCCCTAAACCTTTTCTCCTCTAAAAAACACACCGAGTATTAGAAAATCCAAGGCTAAAGTATTAGAAATTGCCTAATACTCATCCCTTCATCTAATGCTAAAGTATTAGAAATCTCACCTGAAAAATACGAATAAAATCATACTTTCTTCGTATTGATTCTTTTCTGCAATCTGGTAAGAGGATAACCGGCTTCGGCACAGTTAAGGTGGCTGAAAGGAAGGCTCGTAAACCCTATAGTTGCATAAAAAATATGCCAAAAATATATTTTATTATAATATTTCTATATGTTACGCATATTACACAGAAGCTTTTGGAATAAACCCAGCATGAATTCCTAAAAACCGTTTCTTAAGGCAAATTTTTAACCCTTCGGGAAAGCCCATGATACCGTAATTACTTCGTTGCCAAGGACTCGCGGTATTTTACTACAGCGTCACCCTTGGACGCCTTGGACTTACGGCACCCTGAGCTTTTGCAACGATAGGGTAAAGGCAGAATCCTCAGACAGGGGAAGAGATAGATATTGCGGCAAGCAAGGTGCCAAAGTTTTTTGCAGGAAAAGCGTTGAAGGGTGCTGTGAAATAATTATTTGTTTGTAGGCAAGATCAACAGATAGAGCCGACAAACATTTACTAAAAAGGGCAGATTCTTTTGAATTTGCAAAGAATTAATTATGAAAAAAAAAGATATTGAATATTTTAGAGAGCTTCTTACTAACCGTCTGGAAGAGCTTTTGGAAAATGCAAGTGATACAGTTTCGGGCATGATCGCCCCGAAAGAAAATTTCCCAGATCTAACAGACCGTGGTTCTCTTGAAGCAGACCGGAATTTTATGCTTCGGATAAGGGATAGAGAATACAAGTTAATAAAGAAGATTAAGAAAGCAATTGATCGGATTGAAAATAATACTTTTGGTATTTGTGAAAAGTGCGGTCAAGATATCTCCCTTGATCGCCTAAAGGCGAGACCTGTTACAACTAAATGTATTGACTGTAAAACAAAAGAAGAAACTGTTGAGAGAAACCTTGGGTTATGAACAACAGATGCCATGTATTTCTATAAACATGACCTTAAGGCTCCTTTGCTTTCTGGAAAAAGATTTCGACCAGTAAAGCGTAACGACCGAAAATCGTTTTCGGATAAAAGATCGCAAAGGCAATCAATGTAGGTTTTTTTGTAAAGATAATGTTGACAATAAAATTTAAGGCTGGTTGACAATAAGTTCAGATCTCGGATTTCAGTTTTTTGCTTGCTCCAAGAAAGCCTGATTTTACACGATCGGGAGCGATTTCGCAAAACAATTTAACACTCATAATTGTAACAGTCTTAATAAATAGTAATAAATAATCTATTGTGTAAATATTACTTGAATAAAAATCTATCTATGATAACCGTGTGTTTATCAAATTATTGTCAACGAGGTTATCATGAAACAAAGCGCTTTATTCAAAAACGGTGAACCCCAGGATGAAAATATAAAGCAAATCGGCTATCGGCTTTATCTTAAATTTAGTGATCGTACTCCTGCAAAGGCTACTCTATATCATAACAACACGCTGGTCAAAATCATCGAGCTTTCC
>JAFDEW010000208.1 GCA_019310125.1 Deltaproteobacteria bacterium
CGAGTGTGCCTGCAATAAAAAATCATTGGTTCGAATTTTGACAAAAAAAATCGTGCGTCCCACGGAAGACGAGGTTGCAGATAACCCCATGGCAAGAAGCGCAAAGTTAAGAGCCGTTGAAAAAATATGAGTACTCGTAAAACGTTAAAAAACATTCACAAGGCCAATGCAACGGTAATGTCGATCATTTTCATGACCATTTTTCTTGGGGAACTTTTGTTTTTTACCTGGTGCCGGGTCCAAACCATCGGAACAGGATATGAAATCTCAAAAGAGACCCAGCGTCATCAGGATCTCATAAACTTTCAAAATAATTTAAAGATTGAGCTGGCGAGACTGAAATCTCCGGAGCGAATCACTAAAATTGCAAAAAACCAGCTCGGTCTTATAACCCCCACACCGGAGCAGATGATTATTATTCCATGAAACCGATCGAGAAAAAACATATAAGATTGCGCATTATCATCGTGGGGTCTATTTTTATCCTGTTTTTTACGGCAATTTGTGCCAAAGCGGTCTATCTTCAAGTGGTTCGCGGCTCCTGGCTGTCTGAAAAAGCAGCAAATCAATACGAAGTCTCCTGCAAATCTTACGGAAAGCGTGGAACCATATATGATGCCAACCTCAAAGAACTGGCCATAAGCATCGATGTGACATCCATCGCAGCACACCCTCCAAAAATAGAAAATGCACGGGCAACAGCAAAATCACTGTCTGGCGTACTGAAAATTAATCGCAAGTCTCTTACCGGGAAACTGGCTTCCAACAAAAAATTTGTATGGATCAAGCGTAAGGTCACGCCCAAAGAAGCCGAAGCGGTCAAAAATCTTAACATTACCGGGGTCGATTTCATCACCGAACACAAGCGGTTTTATCCCAACAAAACCCTGGCTGCCCAGGTTCTCGGATTTACAAATATCGACGATTATGGGCTGGAAGGTATTGAATTCTATTATAACGAATATCTGCAAGGTTCCGCTTCCCAATACACGATTTTAAAAGATGCTCTGGGTCGGGGATTTGATGCTGAAAAAGCAACGGGTTTAGATTATAAGGGGAATAATCTTGTCCTTACCATCGATAGCGTAATCCAATATATTACGGAAAAGGCGCTTGAAGAGGCGATTAAAAAATTTTCCGCAAAATCCGGTATGGCCATCGTAATGGCACCTAGAACAGGGGCCATACTTGCGATGGCACACTATCCCTTTTTCAATCCCAATGCCATAAATAACTTCAGCCAAAAAATATGGAGAAACAGAATCATAACCGACCCGTTTGAACCCGGATCAACCATGAAGATTTTCGCTGCGGCCTCTGCAATAGAAACCGGCAGCTGCTCACCCAATAGCATCTTTTATTGCGAAAACGGTGCATACAAGGTCGGAAAGCACGTGATTCACGACACCCATGAGCATGGATGGCTCTCCCTGCAGCAGATCATCAAATATTCAAGCAACATCGGCGCCGTCAAATTCAGCGCAATCACAGGGCCTAAATCTCTTTACAAAACGTTGCGTGATTTTGGTTTCGGAGCAAAGACCGAGATAGACTGTCCCGGGGAAACCGCCGGCATTCTGGCGCCTTACAAGCGATGGACTAAGATTGATGCCGGAACCATATCCTTTGGCCAGGGAATTTCGGTTTCCTCCCTTCAGCTTATCTCAGCCACATCCGCCATTGCCAATAAGGGCGTGCTCATGAAGCCTTATATTGTTCAGGCCATTACCGATCAAAATGGACAGCTGATAAAAAGCTTCGGCCCCAGGAAAGCGAAACGGGTCATTTCGGAAAAAACCGCCAGGACCTTAGCCATGATCATGAAAACCGTTATTGCCGAAGGCGGAACCGGGGTCAATGCCGCACTGGAAGGATATTCCGTCTGCGGTAAAACAGGAACCGCCCAGAAAATCGGCGAGCAAGGAAAGTACGCCCCGGGAAAATACGTATCGTCTTTTATCGGATTCTTACCTGAAAAAATGCCGAAAGCGGTGATCCTGGTAGTGATTGACGAACCTGAAAAACAACATTACGGGAGCATTGTTGCTGCCCCGGTATTCAAAAAGATCGCCCGCAAGACCCTTAATTATATAAACATACGGCCAAAAAGCAAAACCGGCAAATTAATTGTCTCTTTAAAGAGCGAAACAAGAGGATGAAACTTTCGAGTTTATTGAAAACGGCTACGCCTGTAAGCTTTTACGGAACCGGTCCGGATACCGGGCAGTTTTCACTGTCACCGGATCCTGAAATCGGCTCCGTCCATTACAGAGCCCAGGATGTTAAGCCGGGGGGATTGTTTGTTGCGATAAAGGGCCTTGTCGCAGACGGTCATGACTTTATTGATGAAGCGCTGGCAAAGGGTGCATCCGCAATTGTTACCCAGAAACCCGTCGTAGAAAAATCCATAATCATAGAGGTTAAAAACACCAGAAAGGCTCTTGCGGCAATATCGGATCAGTTTTACTCAAGCCCGTCAAAAAAGCTGTATATCATCGGAATAACCGGTACCAACGGTAAAACAACCACTGCATTTATAGTCGAGCATCTCCTTTCAGAGGCCGGCATCAAGGTCGGTGTCATTGGAACACTTAATTACCGATATTCCGGTAAAACGTTTCAAAATCCCATGACAACGCCGGAATCTTACGATCTGCAGAAAATCCTGGCTGAAATGCTCAAAAGCGGCATCACCCATGTGGTTATGGAAGTTACTTCCCACGCCATCGACCTTGACAGAATTTATAATTGCAGATTCAATCTCCTGGTTTTTACCAATCTGACCCAGGACCACCTGGATTATCACGGAGATATGAATTCATACTGGTCCTGCAAAAAAAGACTTTTTACACAACTCCCCGATTACGGATCAGCAGAAAACGGGATTTCGGCGGTAATAAATCACAATAATGAAAAGGGAAAGGAGCTGATAAAGCTGCTTGAAAAAAGCATTGGAAAACCGTCAGTGCTTTCGGCGGGCTTTTCCAATGGCAACAGTATACGGGCCATGGACATCACCCACGACCTGACCGGCATCACCGGGACCATTGTTACGCCGGCCGGCTCTTTTGGATTCAAATCCTCCCTTGTGGGAAAACACAACCTGGAAAATATTCTCTGTGCCGCAGGAGTGGGTGTTGTGCTCAATCTCACGTTAGATTCCATCAAAAAGGACATCCAAGCGGTTCGCGCAGTACCCGGTCGCCTTGAATCAATCCCCAACACTATCAATCGTTTTATATATGTTGATTACGCTCACACTCCGGATGCTCTTTATAATGTTCTGTCCGCGCTAAAATTATCGGCCACCGGCAGAATAATCTGTGTATTGGGATGTGGCGGCAACCGGGACAAAACCAAACGGCCCCTAATGGGGGAAACCGCAGCAAGACTCTGTGACCTTACCGTAATCACATCGGACAATCCCAGAACAGAACCGCCCCTGGAAATCATTGAACACATCGTCCGAGGGGCAAAGAAAACCGTTTCCAATGTTTATACGCCGGCAGATCTGTCAACCGGTTTCCGGAAAAAAGGATATGTTGTGGAACCGGACCGCAAACGGGCCATAACACTTGCAATTAGAGCATCCCGTGCGGGCGATATCGTTTTAATTGCGGGCAAGGGGGATGAAACGTATCAGATCATCGGAAACCATACCATTAGTTTTGATGACAGGATTGAGGCAAGAATCGCACTTTCCAAAGTAAAAATTCAAGGTTCAAAGCACAACGCATATGATCGTCCCGAACCCGAAATCCGAAATCCCATCCCCTGGACCACTGCTGAAATTCTTGAGGCCACGGGAGGAGACCTTTTATCGGGCGATCTTGAACACTCTTTTTCAGGCATCTCCATCGATTCGCGCAGCATATCAATGGATAAACTCTTTGTTGCCATTAAGGGAGATACCCATGACGGTCATCGTTTTACCGGCCACGTAATTGAGCGCGGAGTCAGCGGCCTTTTGATAGAAAGGACCAAGATCCATACCCTGCCCGGCAAAGAACCCACGGAAAATGGCATGGTGTGTGTAACGGTAAACGACACCATTAGAGCGTTGGGCGACCTTGCCGCGTTTCATCGAAAACGCTCAAGTGCGGCAGTGGTTGCCATAACCGGTTCAAACGGTAAAACCAGCACCCGCAAAATGACGGCAGGGGTGGTTTCCAGACGATTTTCTACCCTATCTACTTACGGAAATTTAAATAACCACATCGGGCTTCCCCTTACCTTGCTGAATCTCAATGTTGACCACAAATGGGCGGTGCTGGAACTCGGCATGAACCATCCCGGGGAAATAAAACGCCTCGGAGAAATCTGTTCCCCGGATATCGGTGTTATCACAAACATCGGTCCCGCACACCTTGAAGGGTTGGGGTCTTTGGATGCGGTCATGCAAGCCAAAGGAGAACTTTTAGAGGAAATCAAACCGGATGGAACCGCGGTTTTGAATGCAGACGACCCGAGACTGTTACACCTGGCCCATTCCACCTCCAGGAAGGTTCTGTTTTTCGGTCGTTCAAAAAACGCCCGGATAAGAGCTTTATCGGTAAAGGGAACAGAGACCGGTCTGTGTTTTGACCTGGCGCTTGATGAGGAACGCATTGCCGTGGATTTAAAAACTCCGGCCGTTTTCATGATTTCGAACGCGCTTGCGGCTGCGGCCGTTGGATATCTGTTGGGATTAACCGCCGGAGAAATAAAAGACGGCCTTGAAGCGTTTAAGCCGGTTACGGGAAGGATGAACATTCTTAAAACCGGCAGGGGAATAACGATCATTGACGATACCTATAATGCCAATCCGGATTCAATGAAAACAGCCATAAATACGCTTCGATCATTGAAGGGGAATCACACGGGAATTCTGGTTGCCGGTGACATGCTTGAACTTGGAGCGCATGCAGAATCCATGCACCGAAATATCGGCAAAATCGCCGCCGGGTCAAATATCGCCAAACTTTATGTTACCGGTGAGTTCGCCCGAACCGTGGCCGAGGGCGCCATGGACCAAGATATGAATCCCCGTGATATTTTTACCGGAACTAAAGAACAAATCCTGGAAGATATCAAATACCGGCTGAACCCGGGCGACTGGATTCTTATAAAAGGATCCAGAGGAATGACCATGGAAACGATTGTTCAAGGGCTGTTGGACTGGGAAGGTAACATAATATTAAATAATAAAAAAACTTAACCATGCTTT
>JAFDEW010000209.1 GCA_019310125.1 Deltaproteobacteria bacterium
CGCATCTACTGCGTCAGATGCCGTTCCGCATAGACGACTATAGCGAAACAACATCTTCCTTGTATCTGCGGCAAACTTGAAAATCGCTCACCTTAGGTTAAAGCATTTGCAGAGAAGGTATGTGAAAGGTAAAATATTTTTATGGGTGAATTTCGGTCAGGGGATCGAACAAGGGCGGTAGTGACAGCCGGACGTGCAATATCGTGGAGTGGTAAATAAATGGGACAGATATGATTTTATGTTTTTTATTAGAGGATTGTTTGTTATCGTTAATAAACATACCCATTATTGTTAAGGATCGGTTTGACCCCGGTTTCCGTATTTGGGAAAAAGCTCAATATAAAAATCTTTTAACTTATTTTGAGGTGCAATATGAGCAAAGACATACTTTTTTCTCCATTTAATATTAAAAACTATGGTCTTAAAAATCGTATGGGCGTGGCTCCTATGACTCGCATGTCATCCATAAAAGACAGTGTCCCCCGGCAAGATGTTTTGGATTTTTTGGTAACAAGAGCGGAAAATGGCGCGGCAATTATTTACACCGAAGCAATAGTAACCGATTATGAAAGCGCTCAGGGCTATCCGGGCCAGGCCAGAATGCTCACCCAACGCCAGATCGATGCCTGGAAACCGGTCGTAAAAGCGATTCAGGATAAAGGGGCTGTAGCCATCATGCAAATGTTTCATTGCGGGCGGATGGCATGGCAGGAAGTCAATCCGGCAAACCGGGTCATTGCACCCAGTCCTATTCCACCAAAGCAAAACAATCCTTTAACCGGCAAACCCTATCCCGTACCGGATGAGATGACAAAGTTTGACATCGACCATGTGATCACCGGGTTCGTGGAGACAGCAAAAGGGGCTGTCGAAGCGGGATTTGATGGTATTGAGATCCACGGTGCCCACGGGTATCTGATCAACAACTTTCTCAGCTCTTATTCAAATCAGCGCACGGATGAATACGGCGGAACGGTTGAGAATCGTTTTCGGTTTTCAGATGAGGTGATTCAGGCCGTTCATAAGATCGTTCCTGAAGACCGCCTGTTGATTTTCAGAATATCCAATTGGGGGGTTGCGGATATGGAAGTATCCCTATTTAAAAATAAGGAGGAATGGCAGGAGCTGATCAAATTATTGTCCAAAGCGCCCATAGATGCAATCTCGGTATCCACCTATGGATACAAGGATAACGCTTTGGGAACGGATCGGAACATGGCCCAACTTACGAGAGAGGCAACGGATTTGCCGATTATGATATGCGGCCAAATTTATGACAGAGCCAGTGCGGAGGATGCCTTGACGGATGCGGATATTGTTTTGAGCGCCAAATCCATGCTCCTGAATCCGAATTGGGTTGAAGATGTTAGATCGGGAAAAGACCTGCCGCTATATAAATCGGAAGAAGCAAATGTTGCATACACGGACACGCCGTTGCCGTGATAGGTGAATGGGTTGCGAATATTTTTTTGCCCAACACCCCACAGCTCCCTGAAACCGTAAAACTGAAGAACGTCTCTACCCTCGCAGTTTTTTCGCCAATTCCCCAACCCTGCGCCCGAGCTTACGCCCATTTTCAGCGGTTCCCTCATCAGGCGCTCCCACGCAGGCAGTGCCATAGTGGCCGGTGGCATCCATGGGATCGCCGGTTATTACCATGCCGTAGATGAGAAGTGCCTGGATGATGGACATCATGGTTGTCTCCTTGCCCCCCGTTGGATCTCCGGATGTAGCAAATGCAGCTCCAATCTTTCCATCCATCTTGTTTCTCACCCCCACGAAGTCATCAAAGACCTTCTTTAATTCCGCTGCCATGACACCGAAGTATACGGGCGATCCTGCTATAATCCCTTGGGCTTGGACGAAATCATCCTTTGTGACCTCGTCGGTTTTTCTCATGACGCATTCAACTCCGTCAACATCTTCAACGCCCTGAGCAATGGCTTCGGCCAGTTTTCTAGTGTTTCCGCCTTTGGAAAAATAGAGTACAAGAACCCTCATTTTATGCCTCCTTAATTTGAACAGTCTTCGGTCAATTATCCGCCTAAATTTTGAATAAACATACACAGCAATATAGTACCGGTCATTCTCTCAGACGGTGTATTTCATTCTTTCGCGAACCGTTCATGCGAGTTGTAAATATAAACTATTTCCATTATGCGGGTATGGCAAGTGATTTTATTTGTGGGATATTAAAAGCTCCCCTGCTGCAGACCGCTTACAACTTTACTAAATTTACGGGCGGTATCGACTATAATAGTGGTGAAAATTAATTCCAGAAAATAGAAAAAATTTACACAACAATTTGTTTTGATTATTTTTCCTGACCCATACTTGGAAATTATAATTCAGCAGATAACCCCTCGTAAGCTTATGCGGTACCCACACTGTTTTTTGTTGAACTTTTAATTTTAAATAGAGCATTGTCGGCTAAAATCAGCAACTCTTTTTTGGCCGTTGCATCCTCAGGATAAGCTGCAATTCCAAAACTTGCCGTAATTCTGGCAGGCTCCGCTTCTGATTCCAGATAGGTTGATTTCCTGATAGAACGGAGAATATTTTCAGAGTGTTTTACCGCTTGGGCTTTACTCCTGCCCGGGAAGATGATGACATATTCATCTCCGCCGTATTTTATCAGAATATCCTGCTCGGAAAGATTATCTTTAATGGTTTCACCGAGTTCTTTTAATAATCTGGTTCCCATGAGATGACCATAAGTGTCAACAATAGATTTAAAATTATCAATGTCAACAAAAACAGCGGCAAGCTGTTTTTGTTGATCTGTTTTACTGAAAAATTTATCTAATATCTGATGGAGATAACGGGCGTTATACAGCCCTGTGTACTCATCCATTATGCTCATCTTCCTGATTTTATCGACATACCGGGAATTTTCAATTGCAATTGCGGCATAATCCGCAAGGATTGTTAAAATGGGAAAATCCTCCAGTTCAAAAACTTTCATATCCTTGACATTGATGATTTCAATAACTCCCAAACTTTTTCCATGAATAATAAGCGGCATACAAATTATGGATCTGGTTGTAAAGCCCGTATGAAGATCAACCTTTCTGTTGAATAGGGGGGCATCGTTAACATCTGGTATGAACATTGCTCTGCCGGTTTCTGCAACATGAGGGGCGATGCCTTCTCCTGGTGACAGATATACTTCCTTAAATAATTCTTTATTAAGCCCGACTACAATTTCAAAGGCCAGTTCGCCCGAGTCTTCATTTTTTAAAAGTAAAGACCAGTTTCGCGCTCTGATTAATTGACTGACCTTTAGCATAATCAGTTCCAGGATTTCCTGCAGATTCAAGGTCGAAGTTAATAATTTGCCAACTTCAACACATGTCCTTAGCGTATCGGTTTGGTTTGGAACTATATTCAATGTTGGTTTATGATGATCCGTCATGAGTCGTTCCTATGTGTTTTGAAATAAATTTCTCAAAATCTATTTTGGATGTATTAAAAATAAATTAGCTATGGATTCAGGTTGAATATTTTCGACTTAACAGAGCAGAAAGATATAATCAATTCATTTATCAGATCAAAAAATTAATTAATTTAAACCAATTAAGTAGAAATATTGACGTTTAAAGGAGGTTGTGCCATAAAAATAGCAGGCAAAGGAAAACTTGCATAGATACGCTGCAGCGGTGCATCACATTTTTGCGCGTCATGGAACGTAAGGCCATTTTTAACGACTTACCGGATTATTCAATTTTTTTAAACCCATTGAGAATTGGTTTATTGAAAACAAACATCCCATGTTTGGCCTGAATGGCAAGATTAGGCCAATGGTTTGTTTTTGGGCTGTTGCAAAATTATACATCAGGGGCAGGGAAAAGGAGAAAACATGTCCGATCTCATAGACAATCCGGAAGAATATTTCAGACAGTTTATACCCGAAAGAGATCAACTGCTCATAGAACTGGAGGAAGAAGCCCGAAAAGAAGAAATTCCGATTGTCGGACCCATTGTCGGCGAACTGCTGCATATTCTGGCCAGGGCAACCCAAGCCGAGCGAATATTGGAACTTGGCACCGCTACCGGCTATTCCACAATTTTTCTGGCCAGGGCGTTTGCTACCCCCCGGGGAAGACTGGTCACCATCGATAACGATCCGGATATGGCAGCCAGGGCTGCAACTAATTTCCGCAAAGCCGGGTTAGATCGGCAGATTGATATGATTGTCGGTGATGCTCAGGAGAAACTATCCCCAATGAACGAGTGTTTTGACTTCATTTTCTTGGATATTGAAAAAGAACACTATGCGTCAGTTCTGCCGCACTGTGGCCGGTTGATGAAACCGGGCGGACTGCTGGTCGCAGACAACACAAGATTCAAAGATGCGGATTCTTTTAACCGTTTGATTTCCAGATCTTCGGAATGGCGGTCGGTGAACCTTTTCGCATATCTTCCCCTGCATTCACCGGAAAGAGACGGACTGTGTCTGGCGTTGAGACGATAGAATATGTTCTTTGCTATGTTTTGCATAACAAAGAGGAGGATATCATGATAAAAATCAAAGGACTTCTTGTTATGTCCTCAATTATAGTGATAGTCGCAACCTTTTTTGTCGGGAGTGCTCTTGCGGAAAGAGTTGCGAGGGATAATAAAGGAGAAGGGTATGTTTTTATTGGTGGCTCGGTTAAGGAGATTATAGTTTCAGAATCTGTGATCGAGGAAAATAGAAAATTAATAGGATGGGAAAGAAAAAAAAGAGAACCGATTGAAACGAAGTTAAGAAGATTGATGAAAAAAGAAGAAATGATTCAAAACGATTATATAAAACAGAGGCAAGAACTAGAAAGGATTAAAAAAGAACAAGAATGGAGACAGGAACAGGAAAGGAGTCAAGAACAAGAAAGGATGCGAGAACAAGAAAAGAGACAAGAACAAGATAGGATTAAAAAAGAGGATTGGTTTCGATAATCTAAAATTGATCCATACCCTAATTGGCGCATTGACCGTTGATGAAATTCATGGGGCCCTGAAAAACCTGGTTTTGTGGGCCAGGTTAGAGATAGATGGCTTTGCCTTGGAGTTTTGTGTCTAAAATCACAAATCCCAAGCACCAAATTACAAATAAATCACAAATTTCAAATCACAAATTCAAAACCGGTTCAACGAGCAGCGCAGGTGCTTGCGCCGCGTGAGCGATTGTTTTTTTGTTTGGGATTT
>JAFDEW010000210.1 GCA_019310125.1 Deltaproteobacteria bacterium
TCCGTTGAAACATAGTTTCCAGTTCAGAAGGGTCTGGTTTATTAAATATTACAGCGAAACCACTCATATTAATTTTAATCTCCAATAGATAATATTACTTCTTAATTTCGAAGATTCCCACTATTCCGTGTCCAAATCCCGTTCCGGGTTGAAGATCGGTTTCAAGCTTGCGAAGAGAGAAGCCAAGGTGTGGCTCTATGACATTGGCCCGAACATCGCCCCAGGGCACCCATCCCACCCCTTCAATGACTCTGCGCATGGCTTCCATGGCTTCTTTAAGAGGGTCCGGATAATAGGGCATAATTTTCGGGACATCATTTAGTTTTTCATCTTCTGTAGCGTAGTTGCTAAGCAGTGAAATCGTATAGTTTACCAAGGTGTTGCAGCACATGAAAAACATTTCGAAAAAATTGTTCAGATGATCAAACCCCGGCCGGGGCACATAGTCGACCAAAAGGCTTTCAAGATCTGTACGAACATATCCCTCAAACAGTGAATTCACCGGAAACCGCAACTTTGGGCAATTGGCGTTGTAGTCCCTGGTATCCATGTGGCGGCCAATGAATATGGAACGATCAAAAAACTTGATCGGCTCGATCGTAACCCCTGATTCCTTGGACGCCCGGTTAATTATTTTCATAATTTCATCTTTTGTTATCAGTCGTAACGGAAAGGATGAAATCTCCATTTGATCCCGATCTTCCTCGGGATAAATATAGGAAATGCGATAATCCATGAAATATTCTTGGTCAGCGGGATGATGCCACAAATCCTGCCATTCACAGGTATAACGACCCAGCCAGTCCCCAATAAAAATCGCCCGCTTGGGTGCATGCCGGGCAATATCGGCAATGATTTTCACGGACTGATGGTCATGAAAATGTGAGAAGGTGCCGTAGGAGGTAAAATACACATCAAAAGGAGGATTTTCGGTGATCTCAGGTGTCAGGCCGTTTGAAAGGTCTGCTTGAATAAACCGTGTTTTTGGAAGCTGGCCGATATATTCTTCGGCCTGCTGAAGAAGATCCGGGTTAATATCGACACCCACATATTCTTGAAGCATGTCCGGTGTAATGGCAGCGGTGATGTAATCGAAAATACCGGGATCTTTGGTGGTTACATTCATTAACAGGTCGTATCCGTCGGCACTACCGCAACCCAGATCAAGAATACGTATTCTTTCAAGGTTTCTTTTCTTTTTTTCCACCAAATTACTCAGTGCCGGGCGCAGAAAAATAGCCGTGTTTTGATCTTCCCAAAACCTTCGAACGTTGTCATATTTTCCGGCCAATCCGCTTGCTTTTTCATATTTTCCCGTGCTGTGTGCCTGTGTATATGCCTTCTTTTCTCCCTTTTCTCCCACGATTTCTCCTATCCCGGATTTGACGGCCAAAACAATATATCATTGCGAATTTCTAATTTTTCATAACCTCAAGGGCCTGAAACGCATCTTTGCAATACGCATCCGCTCCGATTTGTGCCGCAAATTCCTTGGAGGTCGGGGCGCCGCCAATAAGAACTTTAACCTTATTTCGAAGTCCTTGTTTTTCCAGTTCCCGGATTACGTCTTCCATATTCCGCATGGTTGTGGTTAAAAGCGCCGAAAGTCCTAAAAACGGAGCCTTGCTCTCTTTGACCGCATCCACGATGCGATCCGTGCTCACATCAGATTTTAAATCGATAACGTCGTAGCCCGCACCTTTTAACATGATGGCAACAATATTTTTCCCGATGTCGTGAAGGTCGCCCTTAACCGTGGCAATTACAAATTTGCCCTTGCTCTCCACACCCGCCTTAATAAGATGGGGCGCCAGCAAATCCATGGCCAACCCCACACATTCGGCAGAAGCCAGCATGTCCGGGATCAGATACTCATTTTGCTCAAATTTCTCCCCCACTATTTCCATGGATTGAGTTAATGATTCTATCAATATCCTCTTCGGATCTATATGTTGATTCAATGCCTCATTCACCAGTTCGGTGACTCCCGGCTGACCTTCCAGTCCCGGATCAAAGCCTTCGTCTTCAGCTTCCACTCTGCCCTGAATGACATTAAATGCGATTTTTTCTAAAAGTTCATCTGGATTCATCACCCACTCCTCCACTCTTGGTTGTTGTTATTGCAAGTTCGTATTAGGTTGTTTTTAAGCCCGGCAAAAGTCCCGGCACCTTATTATATATGCGTTCCACCACATCTGAATCCAAATGAGGTGCCGGTTCGGCTTCCAGTCGAGCCATATACTCAAGCGCATTTTCGATAACCTTGTCTTCCATGTCTTTGGTTTCAAATTGATATGGGTCGGAGATATCCCCGCTGTGCATGGCCTTACGAGCATGACGGGCAAATAGCCGATGGCTTGAGGCCATGACCTTTTTTACCATATGAAGCGTGTTATCAATCTCTGTCGGATTGATCTTGGGCTGTCTAAGGCAATGCTTGATTTTTCCAATCTGTTCATTGTCGAGAACCGCCTGAAGCGGGCAAAAACAATTGGTCCGATCCAAAAGCCCGAACGCATAATGTATATACTGTGCTCCGCTCATTGCCATGTAAAGATGGGTAAAGAGTTTCTCAAACATGGCCTGCATTCCCGGCACACGGGCATCGCCCACACCGGCACTTGAATAGCAGGGTATCTTATAGTAACGGGCGAGTTGAACGCAGTCGATATTATACTGATTGAATTCCGGGCAGCCGTAAAGATCATGAAGATCATCCAGACGTGCCCGAACCGGAACGCTGCCATAAAGGACCGGAGCCCCTTCTTTGATCAGTTGTGTCAGGGTAATGCCGGCCAGAATTTCGGCGTTAATCTGTGCAACCATTCCCGCTTCCTGGATGGGTGCGGATGATCCTCCCTGGGGCGAAGAAGAAATAACCAGGGGGAGCCCTGCTTCAACAATAGCAAATACTTTTTCCGATGTGTCATCCACGAGTTGAAGCGGGCTTTTAAATACGCAGGCAATAAAAGAAATAATTGGATTGTCTTTTAACGCTTTTTTACCTCCTGCAATGATTTCTGCCATGGTTACCACATCGTCGAAATGCGCAAGGCTGGTCAATCCGGCCTGAACATGTTTGGTAATATTATTGAGACTGGCAAAGAATTTATTCACATCATGGTTATCTGATGTGATTTCGGGATCCTGGATGTTCAATGGTCGAATGAAGAAATCAAGATGCTCCAATTTGTCGCAGAGTTTTGCGGCACGGCTTAACAAGGCGGTGCTGCCGCGACGCTCTGTGTACCGGGGCACTTTTACTTTGACAGAGCTGTCTTTTTCACTGACAAAATCCTCCATCTCGGTATCGAGCCAGATATTTGCTTCAGATCCTGATCCAAAATAAGCACGTGGAATTTCAGCATCGATAAACAGGCGATTTTCCGGTTTTCTTGCTCCTAAAACAATCCGGGAAGGTGCTTTTGCAACAGCTTCTTTGATAAGACCGTTTCTTCCCGGACGTTGGCGCCGTGGCTCTTGAAAAGCTTGGCCGCCCGCTCGTTATAGCACCAGATGCCCGGATCGGACAGTATGTCCAGTGACGATTGATCCAGCCATTTCACGTGGTCCTGATTCAACCGCTCGTAAGGCTTGACCAATACACCTTGTTTAAATGATTCAACCACTAGTTCCTCCTATAGATTTTTTACTCTCGGAAACTCCTCATATACCGGCGGCAATGCCGATCTTTTCCGGCCAATACTTCCCCTGTTTTTACCGCATCCATTAACATTTTATCCAAAGGATCGATAATGGCGGCATCGAGCCCCGCAAAGATACACATGTGCAGGTAGGCAACATTAAGCCTGCTACGTTCGGGTAAGCCGTAGGATACGTTTGAAAGTCCCGTTACGGTCTTGGCGCCTGGAAATTTTTCTTTAATGGCGGTTAACGTTTTTAGCGTAACCATTCCCGAATTTATATCCGTACTGATCGGCATGACCAATGGATCGATAAAAAGATTTTGAATAGACAGGCCATATTTTTCACAGGCGCCGAGGATTGTATCGCAACACCGGAGCCTTCCGTCAACCGTTGTTGAAATACCGCTTTCATCCATTGCCAGTGCAATTAGAAAAGAATCATGTTCGGCGGCAAGAGGCACGACCGCCTCCAGGTTAGATTTTTCAGCCTTGACGGAATTGATCATGGCAGGTTTGTTATCTATAATTTTAAGTCCGGTTTCCATTACCTTTGGATCCGCACTGTCAATGCAAAGGGGAGTGTTGATGTGTTCTTGAATACTTTCAACCGCCCATTGGATAGATTCAATTTCATCTTCAAGAGATCCCACGCCGGTGCCCACATTTACATCAATAAAGTTTGCGCCGGATTCCGCCTGTTTTTTTGCCAGATCGACAAGGTTTTCCGTCTCGCGATTTAAAATGATGGATTTTACAGAAGAAAGGGTTGCGTTAATTTTTTCCCCGATGATGATCATGTATGAATACCTCTTTACATTATACCAGGTTGCAGTCCGGGAATTTTTTTGCGGATGATATCTCGTATTTCAGAGGTGAGCATCGGAGTTTCAGGTCGTCCCAAAATTTCCCTTGCTTTCTCTGATGCACGGATCCGTGAAGATTTTGCCCCCTCTTCCTCCCAAGTTTCCCTGTTATTCCTGTCGCTGAGTTGGGGTTGGTACTGCTCGGTTCGCATGAATTTTCGGGTGTGGCGATTTGAAACAAAATGACCTCCCGGCCCGGCTTTTTTTAAAACATCAAACGCCAGGGTTTCTTCATTAACCGTGATTCCTTCGACAGCACGCATGACCATCCCGATAATTTCGTTATCTATGACAAGCTTATCATATGAAGCCGTCATACAAAATTCCAGGAACCCCGCGGCATCATGAATAAAGTTGCCGCCGGCCAGCGCCACCATCAAACCGGTCAATGCTGATTCATAACCGGACTGCGAATCGTTGATTTTGGCATCAGACATGCCGGCGGTGGAATATAAGGGAAGGTTGTAGAAATTTGCCATCTGAGCTGAAGCGGCATTCATCAAACCCATTTCAATGGCGCCGGACAGGTATTTCATGTCGCGAAGATCAGTTATTGAAGATATGCATCCGTATAACACCGGAGTGCCCGGATTCACCAATTGGGTGAGCATAACCCCGATAAGGGTGTCCACGTTTTGCACCACCAGATTGCCGGCCAGTGTAATGGGCGCGGTGGCACCGCAAAGGGGCTCTACCGGTACAACCACGGGTATACCTTGCCTTGCAACCTCTATGGCTAACTGACCATAGCTTTCATCAAGCATAAACGGGCTGATATTGCAGGTTACCATGGAAATAAACGGGCGCTGTCTGAGTTTTTCCGGAGAACCTGCAATAAGTTCCGCCATTTTGATTACATTTCTCACCCCTTCCAGGGTATAGACGCCGCCCATTACATGCTTGCGGGTATTATTGAGCGCAGCACCGAACCGGTTCACATCCACCGTTTCAACCGGCAGATCATTGGGATACACATTGAGCATATAAAAATGTATATTGTCCAGAGCATCCACCATCCGGGCCATGTTCTTGATGTCTTCCAATCTGGACCGTCGTGCGGTTCTTTCCCCGGGTTCCTGAACATTAAGGGCGGTACCCCCGGTTCCCATATAAACCTTGTTGCCGCCGATTTCGCAGTCCAGTTCGCCGCTGTCCTCTCTGCCGCAAAGATGAACAACGGAAGGGGCCGGTTTGAGCAGTTCCATAACCAGCTCCGGATCGAATTTGGCTATTTTGCTTGAATCATTGATGCTGGCTCCCGCTTCTTTAAAAAGGTCCAGTGCCTCCGGAAAATTCACCTGTACGCCAACTTCCGAAAAGATCTTAAGGCTTGTTTTATGTATTTTTTCCACATCCTCGTCGCTTAACGGCTTATACTGGCCTCCGTTGAGTCCCTTTCGGATCTTCATGCTTTTTTCCTTTCTTTCTTAGGAGCTCTCCTTGCCGGACATTCCGTCCTGCCACAGTCCCAGCAAGGATTATAAGGCGTCTCGCCATTGGAATGTATTCCAAATACACCCGAAATAGACTTGCGGGGAGTCATGAGGCATGAATCGTTCAGTTCAACATCAACATCCCGTGAGTCTAATAAGTTAAAAAGTTTTTTCTGTTCAGTAATGGGCCAGTCACAATACCCCGGACTGAAGCATAAGGTCACCTGTTTGCCCTGATTTTTATATTCATCCTTCATATGCCGATGAAACGTTGCCACCATATTATCGGTAGCCACAGATGCCATGGCGTCTAGGATGTACGCTTCCGCCATGTGCTTATTGTCCATGAGCCGATTGATTTCGCTGTCGATACCATCACCTAACGTTGCGATATAACATATAATATCGTCACAGTCTTTTAACATTTTTGAAAGTTTCGGACTTTTAAATTCCGGTCCTTCTTCAAGATGAACGGTTCCCTTTTCCACCGAATCGATCCCCGTGTTCTGGTGATACAAAGAGGGTTCCACAAGTTTTTCAAATATTGTTTCCATTTTTTCTATTTTTAAGCGGGTCGAACGGGAAATATTGCCGAATTCGTCACCCCCCAAGTGCCTGGCCAACTCATCCTTTTCTATGATTGTTGTAATTTCCATCTTAAGATCGCCTCGTATCCGTAAGGTTTAATTTCTGCTAAGACATGTTATACAAAAATAACATTATTATAGATATTTTTAGTTCAAATAGTTATAATAAAAAATGTTGCTTGTAAAGGCTTTTTTTGAAAATATCCGGACGGGAGCTGTTTGCTGAGGTTCTCAGCGATCGAGAAAAAGATAAAATCCGTAGGACTACTTGACCTCCAGATCCTGGATGTCAAGCATGTCGGTCAGCACGTTTAGGGAACGCACGATCTGTTCTTTTTTGGCGGTTTCAGTTTGTTTCAAACCATCGATGATTTTTTGCTGGATAGGAGGTGGGGCATTTTGGGCCAACTTCTCTCCGGCTTCGGTGAGTTGGATGGTAATCACGCGACGATCCGGAGAGTTTCGCATCCGTTCCGCAAGACCTTTCTTTTCCAAGCGGTCGACAACTCCGGTGATGGTGCTGGATTTGACCATCATATGATTGGCGATTTTGGATGGCGGTAACGGGCCATACTCATAAAGTGTTAAAATGCAGTTGAGCTGTGCCGCACTTACCTGATATTTTTTGTTTAACTCTTTGGTATAGAGCTCGCTCGCCTGAATGAGCCTGCGGATCGAATAGATGATCTGCCGGGTATGATCAGACGGAAAAATTTTATTTATAGTATTTAGATTGCCGCTGTTGTCCGTTGACATAATATTTTGTTCCTGTTAAAAACTTTTTACCTGAAACAATTTATTACTTCAAACAAATCAATAAAGCAATATAAATTATGTCCTCTATACTTTTTTTTAATATTTATACCCGGACGGCCTTTCTATGAAACCATCAAAGAGACCATGATCAAACTAACGCGTATTTTTAAAACATTTGACGGCGGCCGTTCCTATGCGGTCAAAGATCTTTCTTTAACTGTGGGCGTGGGTGAAACTCTGGTCCTTTTGGGGTCATCGGGTTGCGGTAAAACCACTACCCTAAAAATGATCAATCGCCTGATTGAACCGACCCAAGGAATCATTGAAGTCGGTGGGAAGAATGTCATGGATCATAACCCCGTGGATTTGCGTCGTCAAATCGGTTATGTTTTTCAGGGAATCGGTCTGTTCCCCCATATGACCATTGAACAAAATGTTGAAATTGTTCCACGGCTCCTGGGATGGTCAATCCGTTCCCGGCGAGAGCGCATGCAGGAATTATTAGAAATTGTCGGACTCCCGGCCGAGAGTTTTGCCCAAAGATTTCCAGATGAACTCTCCGGTGGTCAGCAACAGAGGGTTGGCGTTGCCCGCGCCCTTGCGGCAAACCCTGCTTATTTACTCATGGATGAGCCGTTCGGCGCTCTTGATGCCCTCACCCGTGAAGCACTCCAGCAAGAATTGTTAACCCTGAAAAACCAGCTTAAAAAGACGATCGTCTTTGTAACCCATGATCTTCATGAAGCCCTCCTGATTGGTGACCGCATTGCAATTCTGCATGAGGGCAATCTGGAACAGATCGGAACGAAAGAGGATATATTGGACACTCCGGCAACCCAATTCGTACAAGATTTATTTACGATAAAACGACCGGGTAAAGGCATTTGATTTCGGTGCAGCGTAGCGACGGCGTGTTTCTCTTGGAAACCGACTGACTGTTTGAAGGGCTTTAGCACGCGTTAGCCCGAGCCGAATGAAGTGATGAATCAAAAAATCAACGGGATAATTTCAGAGTCCTGATCTGTATATGTATTTTCAAGGTGTTATGAAAGATCGGTCGTAATATCAGATGCAACAATTTGAACATCGAACGAATTAAAAGATGAACATCGAACATCGAACCTCCAACATCGAATGGTGAATGAAAAAAATGAAAAGAAAAAGTCATTTAAGGTTTGAAAGGTTTGATATCGGATTTTTAAAAACAAATAAAATTAAATTGCGGAGCGAAGCGACATCATTATTCGATGTTCGACGTTCGATGTTCGATGTTGGACGTTCATCTTTTTAATTCGATGTTGGACGTTCATTTTTTATGTTAGTTTATAGTTCCGTGTTTGATAGAATATGTTGCATTCAGATTTACTCCGGGTCAAGGGCCCTGGATAAAACGGCAGGACACTTTGATATAAAGGGGCACGACCTATGAGCTTAGATGCTGTGGTTGCGTATGTGGTCGAACGATTGCCGGAACTCTGGCTTCGAACCGGGGAACATCTCATGCTGACAGGATGCTCTACTCTGGCAGCCATGTTTATCGGAGTTCCCATTGGTATTCTGCTTTTTCGGGCCACCTGGCTGCGAGGGCTACTGATGGGGGTTATCGGTATTCTTCAGACAATTCCAAGCCTGGCCATGCTGGTCTTTTTACTGGCGCTGCTCAAAAAAATCGGTGTACTCCCTGCCCTCATTGCCCTTACCGTCTACGCGTTACTGCCGATTGCCAGAAACACCCTTACCGGACTGGAAGAAGTCTCCAGTGAAATAATGGAGGCTGCCCAAGGAATCGGTATGCAAGAATACCAGCAACTCTTAATGGTCAGAATACCTTTGGCCGCACCGATGATCGTAGCCGGCATTCGAACTGCCGCAGTGGTGGGGGTGGGGATTGCCACCCTTTCGGCGTTCATCGGAGCCGGCGGACTGGGCCAATTCATTAATCGAGGCCTGGCGTTGGCCAATACAAATCTTATTCTTCTCGGTGCAATTCCCGCCGCACTGCTTGCCCTGGCGGTGGATTTTTCCATCGGAGCTTTTGAGTGGGCGTTTCGACCGGAAAGAAAAAAGGATAAAAAAGGATCGGTTCAGTGGTTGATGCGACGACTGGCCTTTATGTTACCCGTTGCTCTGGTTCTGATCAGTGTCATTACCTACGTCACAAAACCCGGATGGATTTCCCAATCAGCAAAGCAATTTAAAACCTGTCACAAAATTATCAGGATTGCAACCAAGAACTTTACCGAACAGCTCATCCTCGGGGAGATAATGGCCCAGCTGATTGAGACAAAGACCGATTTAAATGTGGAACGTCGTTTTAATCTTGGCGGTACAATGATTTGTCATAGCGCCCTTGTCAATGGAGAAATCGACCTTTATGCCGAGTACACGGGGACCGGATTGACTGCGATTCTAAAACATCCGGTAATTTCCGACCCCGAGGAGGCGTTGAGCCGTGTAACCCAGGCTTACCATGAACGTTTTGATGCGCAATGGCTTAAACCTTTCGGATTTAACAATACATACGCGATTACGGTCCGTGAAGCGGATGCAAAGAAAAACCAATGGAACCGGATCTCCGATCTTGGAAATACTGCCATAAAGCTGCGGGCCGGTTTCACGGCAGAATTTGCGGAGCGGCCGGATGGTTATCCGGGACTCCGCCGGATCTATGGCTTTCGATTCGGTAAAGTCCGGGATTTTGATCCTGCACTCATGTACGAAGCCATGGCCAAAGGGAAAGTGGATGTGATCTGCGCCTTTGCCACTGACGGGCGTATTGCAGCATATCATTTAAAGCCGCTCAAAGATGACCTGAATTTTTTCCCTCCATACCATGCCGCCCCTGTAATCAGAGAAGAAGTCCTGAAAAACCACCCGAAACTTGGTGATGTGCTATCACTTTCCGGAGGACTCATTGACAATGCTACGATGCAACGTTTGAACTTTGAGGTGGATGGGAATAAAAGAAGAACCGCTGAGGTGGTAAAAGAATTTTTAAAAGAAAAGGGATTCTTAAAAAACGGAAAAATATAGGTTGGAAAAAGCAGACCCTAAATTTTGTTTTTTAACAGGGGCGAATTCATTTTACGGAATCTGCTCTTAGATTTTTTCTTGTTTTCAAGATAAATGTAATCAACACTAATTGACGTCGGCTTTGTAGTTTGGAAAAAAATGTCAGGTTTTGAAAAGCAAGATTTTTACGAAATATTCTCAATGTATCCCAAAAAATTCTAAGTCTGAGGTAACAAATTGATATCTTAAAAATTATCTCGACTTGATATTTACAGTCCGAATTTGATATCTATTGGTTTTAATGGATTTCATCTAATGCAAGATATCTGTATAATTTAGTATTGCAAATTGTGTAGTTTTAATATACTTATTCTCATAATAGACTCTCTTTTAAAATCACTCCTCTATTTTGATTCTGTAACACTTCTTGTTCTGCTGGCGCTGATCACGAGTCGCACCTAATTCCCCTTTTTGGTAATGATAGAACGAAAAAAAGGCGTTTTATCAATATCATTTTAACGAAGGTCTGGTTAAGATTACACTCTCTTTCCATAAAGAGGGCTAATAATGTGAGCGACGATCAAATGACGACTAAATTGGTGACCATACCTAACCTGCTGAGCGGTTTTCGTCTTTTTGCAGCACCTTTCTTACTATATCTGGCATGGATGGGACATCCCAATCTGTTTCTTGTTCTGCTGGCACTCTCGCTTCTGTCGGATTCTATTGATGGATTTGTCGCACGTAGGCTGAATGAGGTATCAGAACTTGGAACCAAGCTCGACAGTTGGGGTGACTTGGCAATCTATTTGACAGTACCACTTTGCGCTTGGTGGCTATGGCCCGAAGTGCTCAGGCGAGAGTCCTTTTTTGTTTTGTTAGTGATAGGAGCTTATATTATTCCTTTAATGGCCGGATTCGGCTCCCAAGCTACCATACATGGGCTGCGAAGACTGCTGCAGTTCTGATGAGTGTTGCGGTCTTTATCTTATTCATTTTCGATATCTCTTGGCCTTTTTATTGCGCTGCAATCGTGCAAGCCCTTGTGGCATGTGAGGAGGTTGCTATTACTTTGCGGCTTTCCAAATTAGAGAGTAATGTTCGATCTTTTTGGCACCTGATTAAACAGGCCGAAGAGGATTCAAAAAATACAATCGCGTAGCATAATCAAAAAGAAAATCCTTCTTTATTTTTATGATATATTAAATCAGCAAGAACTGACTTCCGGTTGCTGCTCAGGTAAATACATGGAAGTCAGGAATGCATCATTTCTTACAAAA
>JAFDEW010000519.1 GCA_019310125.1 Deltaproteobacteria bacterium
ATGGTATTGAGTTTGTCATCGGTATTCAAAAAGGAAATATCACGGCCACGCAATTCCACCCGGAAAAAAGTGGAACCGAGGGAATAAAGGTTCTGAAGAATTTTCTTGAGCCCGGAAGTGAACAGAAGGCAATCACACATGTTTTAAAAGAAACCAGACTGTCCAAAAGAATCGTTGCATGTTTAGATGTGAGATCAAACGACCACGGAGACCTGGTTGTTACAAAGGGTGACCAATATGATGTCAGAGAAAACGGGAATGTAAGAAATCTCGGCAAACCTGTTGAACTTGCAAGAACATATTATGAACAAGGTGCTGATGAGATTACCTTCCTTAATATTACAGGGTTCAGAGATTTTCCATTGGAAGATATCCCCATGATGGACGTATTAAAACAAACTTCCAAAAATGTTTTTGTTCCGTTAACCATCGGAGGCGGCATTAGAGATTATACGGATCAGAACGGCAGGAAATATATCGCATTGGAAGTCGCAACCCAATATTTCAGGTCCGGCGCAGATAAAATCTCCATAGGAAGTGATGCGGTCTTAATCGCGGAAGCGTATTTAAGAACAGGCAAAAAAACCGGTAACAGCTCTATTGAGCAAATATCCGAAGTTTACGGCGCACAAGCCGTTGTTATATCCATCGATCCAAGGAGAGTTTATGTATCATCACCGGACCAGACACCTCACCAGGTGATAAAAACAGAGAACATAGGTCCCTTGGGAGAAGCGTATTGCTGGTATCAATGTACCATCAAAGGGGGAAGAGAAGGCAGAGACCTGGATGCGATAACCCTTGCACAAGTTTGCGAAAAATTAGGCGCCGGAGAAATACTGTTAAATTGCATAGATAAAGACGGCACGGATTCCGGTTATGATATCGAGTTAATAAATGCCGTTAAAAATGCCGTAACCATTCCGGTAATCGCATCAAGTGGTGCAGGCTGCGTTGAACATTTTTACGAAGTATTTACAAAAACACAAGCGGAATCCGCGCTGGCGGCCGGCATATTTCACAGAAAAGAAGTTTCTATACCCGATGTAAAAAAATATCTGAGCGACAAGGTGGAGACTCGAGTGGTAAAAAATAATTAAAAAAGAATGATCATACGATAAGACCGGGAGAACGCTCCACGACGGCCGAAATCAAATGCGTTTGCCGAGAGCATTACCGAAACTTATTCATTTTTTGAGTGAAAGCCTTGCAATCAGGTTTCAGGTGTCAGGTGTCAGGAGTAAGAGCCGAATTAGCTGATACCTGAAACCAAAAAGTCTTTGATAGCAATTAACAAACTGGTAATGCACCCCGTTTGCCCTGTACGATAAGAGAAAATTTATTGCATTTTATACATTCAAATGTAATAAATTAAGATGAGTTTTTAATTACAAACACTTAACTAGTGCCCGAACGAAAACTAGGATTTTTCGTTAAGATCAAGGAAGACGAAAATTTTAACCACAGACATACATTGAGTATTTCGAGGATTAAAATTTGAGTCTGACGCAGATATTTAACGATCAGCAGGGATTATGCTTCGGGCGGCAAGAAACTGGGTCGGCTGCTTGCCAAAAGACTCGGCTATCATTGTGTTGACAAATTTCTTTTCCAAAAAATAGCCGAAGATCTCAATGTCTCGGAAAGAACCCTGGAGTCCTTTGAAAAGAGTCGAGAATATCGAATATCCAACACGTTCTCAAAATTATTCAGCCAAAGCTACATTGATCGAATTGTGGGACACGATAAAAGCGTGGTGGAAGAGAAAGAATATCAGACCAGCTTAAAAAACCTTATTTTAAAAACCGCCGAAGAAGATGATGTGGTGATTATTGGTCGCGCTGCATATTTTTTCTTAAAAAACATGAAAAATTGCTATCATTTTCATTTGGTTGCTCCAATGGATTGGCGAAAAAAATATGCGATGGAAGAACTGAACATCCACAAAAACATCGTCCACGAAATTATAGAACGACATGATAAAAATCAGCATTGGTTTCTGCGTTCAATTTGTGGCGAGTGCTTTAACGATCCGGTTTTGTTTGACTTGACATTTAATATGAGCCGGATTCCAATTGAAAAAACCATTGATATTATTAAGTGGGTAGCGAATGCGAAGGATTCGTAAAAAGTATAGAAACTGCTTTTTACGAATATTTTATGTGTTAGTTTTAGGTTTTAAGCTTTAACTAGTTGTAAGAACAATCAATAATAACAACCTCATATCTAAACCTTAAAACCTAAAACATGGTAAACTGGATTTTTTTCGACGGTGACGAGTTCATCAATCCTTACCGTATTCCCTATTTTGTAATCGTAAAACGCCATGCACAAAACCATTCTTCGGGATGGTCATCCGGCGGACAGCCGATGCATTGGGTTTGGATTCTCGGATCAATAGCTTCTGCAAAATAAGTATACTCAACCAGC
>JAFDEW010000211.1 GCA_019310125.1 Deltaproteobacteria bacterium
ACCACCCCTTCACGAGACCCCAGATTAACCAGAACCTGGTGACCGGAAACCTCGACCACATATGCCTGAAGCGGATAGTGCAACATAATGCCGGTAAGCATCTCACGATTTAACCAGTGCAAATCTTTTTTTACCGTTATCTCGGAAGAAAATTGCCGGGTAATTACGTTGGATTTCTCTGACGTATGGGTGTCCATCATATTTATTTTTAAAAGCGGTCCTCCGGGCAGATAATAAACAGACCCCTTGACAAGAAGGGTTGCGCCGAGTGCTCCGGCCAGTCTTAAACCAGTTTCCTTGTCCGCCAGATCCTTTTTATTAAGTCCCAGCGCTTTAATCAGGTGTTCAACCAGGATGCTGTCAACGACTTGTACCCTGCCGGAGGCCTCAAGCTGACTGGAAAGCCGGGCAGATATTACCGCAACGAATCCGTCTCTTTCGGACAGTCCGCCGCTTTCCACAAAATCAAAAAATGACAGGATTACAGCCCGGGATGTCCATGAATCTCCACCGGAAACATCCTCTGTGATCTCACCATTATATCTGGCAACCAGTTCTTTTACTTTATCGTCCAGCATTCTCTTTTTTTCCAGGTCCTTTTCCATAAGAAGCCTTTTCTGGGCCTTTTCGGCAAGCACTGCTGCAAAAGGATCATCCGGATTAACGGTCTGAGCCCTGCGATAGGTTTCCAGCGCCTTTTCCCAATTTCCCTCCCTTTCATAGCTCAGCCCCTTGTTTGAAGTGGCTTCGATATAATACGGATCCATGGCAACGGCCTGATCATACAACTCCCGAGATTTTTTATAGCTGCCGCGACTCGCGTAGATCCGTCCCAGCTGATTGTATGCCACCGCACGATGGTAGGGTTCCGATCCTTTTTTCCGAATCGCTTTATTATATTCGCCCTCGGCCTCCGCGACCTTGTCCTGACGGTATAAAAGATTACCTTTAACCACATGGACCTGTGCCCTGTCAGCACCCTTTTTTTCGATCTCTCTTGCCATCTCAAGGGCTTTTTCACTCTGTCCTTTTTTAGCATAAACCGTGGACAGCCCTTCTTTTCCCAGAACCTCCGCCTCTCCTTTTTTTCTGGAAAGATTGTAGAACGTTTTTTCCGCCTCATCCAACCTCCCCTCTTTAAGGGCTGCATATCCCTGGACGGTTTTGGCCTTTACGTTTTTCGGATTCTTTTTTACCACTTGTTCGCTGATGACCCGGGCTATCTTCGTCTGTTTTCGCTGCAGCTTACGTTCGGCCAGCTTTACCAGCATAATCTCAGTGGTTTTCCCGCCGCCTTGAAAATAATCAAGCAGCTTTAAATCAGGCCCTAGAATGCAAATGGTCGGAAGAATCAGCCGGGCATGATAAAGATCGCTGATTCCGGATGAATCGATTAGAACCGGAAAAGACGGCTGAACGGCGGCTATAAATTTATTCACCTTCTTTGTTGAAGACCGTGTCACCCCCCATACCATCAAGTCGGCATCTTTGTATTGTTTTGACAGTTGATCGATATTCAACAGGCCTTCCTGGCTGGGTCTTGAGTCAACATCAAAAAAATAGATGATGACCATGGGCTGATGTTTCATATTGGACAAATCATAAATTTTTCCCTTCACATCTTTCAGCGAAAACAAGGGAACATGTTGCCCTGCCGGAAGCTGGCTGTAACAAATACCGGCTGTCGCAATTCCAAGCATGGCGGCAATGAAAAAAGAACAAAATAGTCTTAGTACCGGTTTCATGACACTTCCTCCTCAAATTTTAAATATTATTATCCGTCGGCGACTCAATATCATCAGTGGATGCATTACCAGTTTGTTAATTGCTATCCAAGACTTTTTGGTGTCAGGTTTCAGGTGTCAGGTGTCAGCTAATTCGTTTCTTACTCCTGACACCTGAAACCTGACACCTTTTCCCCAAAGCTAAATACGTAGCGCATACGAACATGAATTTTCATATTGCCAACAGCTGTGATTCACACCCTCACACTTCTTATCCAATAGGTATCAAACGCACGTGTACCGGAGTTTTGCCCGGCGTGTTAATCTGCAACTGAGCTTCCCATTCATAATAATCCGGTAGGTTGACCCGAACCTCGTATTTTCCAAACGGAAGCTCAAGAGTTATGGGAGTTTTGCCTTTAAACGAATCGTCTAAATAAACTTGAGCTTGGGAAGGTGAACTGGTCACCATTAACATCGCATCCGCAGGTTTGCTTTCATCCACCCGGGTGGATGAAAGGGACTCCAAGTTGCCTGATTTATTCTGTAATTTGCCTTGTTGAGACGATTCCGTTACTGTAGATTCCCCTTTATTCTCTTTACGAATCAGTTCATTAATATGTGGCCAAAAAAAATAGGTCGCCCCTCCAAAAACGACTGCCGCAATTAGACCCATAATTAAAAAAGATCCCATAGACTTTTGTTTCGAGCGCATGGGTTTTTCAGACCGTAAAGGAAATTCTTTTACCTGGAGACAGGTTTTAAGGGCATGGCTCATCTCTTGTCCGGTTTGGAAGCGTTCGTCCGGATTTTTAGATAAGGTTTTGATAATTAGATCAGAGATCGACTGGGGAATGGAAGCGTCAATTTGTAATGGTGCCAAGGGGATATCTTCTGTGATGGCCCTGAAGATGGCCGTAAAATGATCCCCCTTAAACGGCTTACAACCCACAATTAATTCATAAAGGATCACTCCGAGGGAAAACAGATCGGATCGCCCGTCCACCCTTCTCCCCATGACCTGCTCCGGTGACATATAGAAAGGGGTTCCTAAAATCACCCCGGTCTGGGTTTGTTGCGCTGCATTCTGGTCATCTGAACGGGCAATCCCGAAATCGGTGAGTTTGACGCTCCCTTCATCGGTCAAAATAATGTTGGAGGGTTTAATATCCCTGTGAACAATCCCCTTATCATGAGCATAGCCAAGAGCACTTGAAACCTGTAACGCAATATCCATGGTTTTCTCCACACTCAATCGTCCGCTGCGAATCGCTTCATTTAAGGGTTGCCCCTGAAGATATTCCATGGCGATGTAGATGGTCCCATGGTCTCGCCCCACGTCATATACCGTGACGATATTGGGATGGGAAAGTCGACCGATGAATTTTGCCTCTTTAAAGAACCGTAACACAAACTCTTCGTTGACCACGCGGTCCACCCGCAATACCTTTAAAGCAACCGACCGGTCAATCTGAGGATCGTGGGCCTGGTAAACCACACCCATTCCCCCTTTGCCCAATTCTTTTATAATTTCATATCGCCCGTATTTCATGAGAAGTTAATAAAAAAAATAATTGTCTTCAAATTTATTTTTTTGATCACAGTATTTCAGCCAGAACCACGGTGATATTATCCTTTCCTCCGGCGGATATGGCCATTTCAACGAGTTTTTCAGTCTTTTGAGACAACGCCATGTCTGAATAAAGGACCTGGCTGATGAGAGGGTCATCAATCATATCGGTCAGACCGTCTGAACAAAGAAGAAACAGATCGCCGGCGTAGGTTTTTCCCATTAAAATATCCAGAGCCAAACTTTCATTTATGCCCACGGCTCGAAGGATGACGTTGCGAAGAGAATGGTTTTTAGCTTCAGTGGGTGTAATCAACCCCCGATCTATCTGATCCTGGATAAGAGAATGATCCTTGGTAAGTTGCTTGAATTGTCCATTCCGGATACGGTAGATTCGGCTGTCTCCGATATGACCGATGACAAAGCCTTGCTCATGGAAAGCGACGAGTTCAGCGGTACACCCCATGCCTTGGTGGTGGGGATTACCCCCCACGTATTTTAAAATCCTTTCATGGGCGGAGCGGAACGCCTTTTTAACCTTCTCAACAGTTCTATTTTTAGATTGATCCCTATCGGCCGAAAAAACTTCGAGTGCGGTTTCAGTAAAAATTTTGCTGGCCAATTCACCGGCGGCAGCGCCGCCCATCCCATCTGACACCAAACAGAATCCGATATCAGGTTTGATGAGAAACGTATCTTCGTTATTTGGGCGTACAAGCCCAACATCTGTCTTTCCAAAATAATTTATTTTCATCATATTCTTTTAAAAACAAAAAAACTCACATTAAGAACACGCACTCCATTTTTTAAGTCGTTTTTTCAGCTTTTCTGAAATTCTCCTTCATAAAATTTGAAAGACTGGATGCATCGTAAGTTATATTCAATTTGTTTTTCAGATTCATCAGATCATCATGGATTTCCTGGGCACTTTGATACCTTAATTTTTTATCTTTTTCCAAACATTTCATCACAATTCTATTAAGCTCATCCGGGATGTCCGGTCTTATACTGATCAGAGGAGGAATCTCTTCCTTTGGAATGGACTGGATGGCCTCCATATGATTATTGAATCGATACACCTTGTTATAGGAAAGTATTTCATAAAAGACGAGTCCCAGTGCATAGATATCCGCCTGGTGGTCTACCTCCTGCCCCAGTGCCTGTTCAGGGGATAAATAGGAAAGCTTTCCCTTAATGACACCGGCCTGGGTCATACTGGGCTCGGAACGCGCTTTGGAAATTCCGAAATCGGTTATCTTCACTTCTCCTAAAAATGAAACCATCATGTTTTGCGGACTGATATCCCGATGTACGATATGTAAAGCTTCGCCCGTCTTATCAACGGTTTTCGTATGGGAGTGCTGCAGGCCCATACATATTCTCATTATAAGAAAAATGGAGAGATCAACAGGGAGCCCTTCTTTTAACTGCGCCATGATTTCACCCAGGTTTTTTCCATCGATATACTCCATCGCAATGACATAAACATCCTGGATCTTACCGAAATCTAATATCTGGACGATATTTGGATGCTGTAGCAACGCGGCAAGCCTGGCCTCACGGATAAACATTTTTATAAAATCCTGATTTTCGGCCAGATGAGGAAGCACCTTTTTAACAGCAACTTTTCTCCGGAAACCATCTTCACGAATGTAGTCTGCTAGAAACATCTCGGCCATGCCGCCCTTTCCGATTCTTTCTTTTAGCAAATACGGGCCGATCTTTACCATTCCTTCGAGTTTTTTCCGGGTTTCTATTGCTTTTGCCTTAGAGATGCGATCCACAAAGAATAAAACCAGGGCCAGCAGAATGGTGCTGACCACCAGCATT
>JAFDEW010000212.1 GCA_019310125.1 Deltaproteobacteria bacterium
CTGCAGAATTGTCCTTGACCTTGCGAAAAATTGCTAATTTCTGAATTGGAAACTTAATTTGTGCCCAATATAGATTAATGGATGGACACTAAATAAGGAACTCGGCAGGCTGAATTCCCAGGGTGGACGGATGTATACTTTTAACAATATTTCTACGGAATGCGCCGGATTGGGCGTCACGTTCAGCCAGATCCGCCACGCCGACCTTTACATAGTCTCCGTTCCCATCCGAAGCCAACAGCGCCACCATGGGTCGCGCCCCGTCTGACGTTTTATCAGTTTCCATGACCAGGGCTAATTCTCCAGTGTCCAGTTCTAAAAGTGACCCTATGGGATAGACCCCGAGCATGTTAATAGTCCAGTTCTAAAAGTGACCCTATGGGATAGACCCCGAGCATGTTAATAAATATTTTAAGGAGGATCGGATCAAAATCCGTGCCTGCACCGTCCAACAAAATATTCAGCGCCTGATCAGGAGTAAAAGCGATATTGCGGTATACCCGAGCGGAAGTGATGGCATCGAACACGTCTGCAAGGGCTATGATCCGTCCAAACAGACTTACGGATTTCTTACGATTCGTCTTGGGATATCCCGAAAGATCATACTTTAAATGATGTTCAAACGGAGGAAGCAGGATTTTTGCCTTGAGATCATGCGGGGCCTCTAATTTGATGATTTGGGCAACACTGTGTATGGTATGTTTTTTTATTTCCTCAAACTCGCTTTGGTTCAGCTTTCCGGCCTGGTTGATGATTTCAATGGGGATGTCCAGCTTTCCCAGATCATGAAAAAGCCCACATACTCCCAGCCGGTGCAAAGACGTCCGCGAAAGACCGATGCGCTGCCCCAGACACATGGAGAGAATTGCAACGTTCACCGAATGGGTAAACGTGTAGTCATCATAATCCCGGATGGTGCTGAGCCCCAACAGGATCGGCTCATCCTCCATTACCAGATCTACCATGTTTTGGATCACACGAAGGGATTTGCGAACCCCTACCTTTTTTTGGTAGGAAATTTTCTCGGCCACTTCTGTTAAAGAGTCAAGGGCGCAAAAATAAGATTTTCGAGCCCTTTCTTTGCGTTTTTTTATCTGATCCTGCGGGTCCGTCTCAGGGGGGTGCTCTTCAGGAGGCGCATCTTGTTCATAAACAACTTCAACCCATGCAACACCCTGGTTCTCCAGCTCTTGGACAAACCACTTCAGAGGATCCTCCTGTTGCTCGGCGGTGTTCAAGGTGCGGCTAAAATCGATAATCTCTTTGGCTGAGGCATCTTGGATATCAGATAAAAAACAAAGCCCCGAAAGGTTTCGCTTTTCCAAGTACCGGAACAAGTTATTGGTAAGACTATCGGTTTCACGCCGGTAGCGCAGTTTTTCATCCTGCAGATAAATATTTCCCCGGGAAATCTGGAGGGTAATATGGTCATCATCCACAAGCAACCGGATAACCTGCATGAACTCTTTAATGCATTCCAACAGCATCTGATTGTTATCCTCGTGGATCTTAGCCAGTTGGATCAGTTTGTAAAAAGTCCGAATAAACTCCTCATGCAATGATCGGGTTTCCAGGGTCATTTGTGAACCTTTAAGGCTTTTTGATAAGCAGATCGAATATTCGGAAACAGGCTTTTTGAAGCTTGCCCAAGGACTTCCTGTGCTTCCTCAGTGTCCAGATCAAGCAAAGCCAGGGCCGCGCCCTGACGCCGCAGCGACCTGTCGAAACTAAAATTCAAGCCTTGGCTGATCAGGGACTCGCGTAAAAACGGAACAAAACTTTGGGAATCACAACGGACCAGAGTTTTATAACAATTCAGGATTTGCTCATGGTCTTCACGGCGGATTTTTTTATGGTCAAGATAATTTCGTATCAAGTTCCCGGTCTCCGGGTCTTGGTGCTTCTCCAGATACTTCCACATCATCCGGCGAATGGGGAGAACAGGATCGTCGATGAGAGGAAAAAGCTCCTTGGTCATGTTTTCATCCCGACGGGCCAGGGCCTTTAGGGCTTCCAGGCGAACCCAGGCTGACTCATGATGCGTCATTTCGAGGAGAATTTGCCCCGTTTTTTCACCTTTGATATGTCCGATAATAAAGACGAGCTTTTTGACTAACGACTCTTCCGGTCGATCCAGCAACTGTTCCAACGGATGAATATCTTTAAGTGCCAAAGATCCGATAGTTTCCATGAGCTTCCGTTCCATGGACACGGATAGTTTCTCAAGTAACAGGGGAGCCAGAGCGGTTATTGCCGCCGGTGGGAACCGCAGAAACAAGCGCCGAAAAACTTCGATTCGATCCGTATGTTGTTTATCAAGAGTTGGCAAAACCTGCTTGAGAACCCCCAACACCTGTGTTCCGGAAATATCAATAAAGAAATCCCCCAGCAACGGCCGGGCCCAGGGTTTCTCGATTTTGCAAGACTGATAGGTTTTCCGTAAGTCCTCCAGAAAATCCAGAGCGATTTGAAAATTACCTTGAGCCAGGGCGCTCTTGAATTCCTCTTTTATAAATTCAAGAATACTCGAGTAGTCCTCTGGTTGGTTTTGATTTCGGAGAATAAGTTCTAGAACATCAAGCACGTCTTGTGTGCCGCTTTGCTGTTCTTCTTGGGCCACCATTTGGCTTAGAATCCGTGATTCTTCAGGGGTCAGTTGCCAGATTGTTCTGTCCATGGTGGAAAGGGTCTGGCCGATACCAGCGTCCGGGGCGGCTTCTGTGGTATCGGCCACGTCCTGCTGATCATCATCTGCCTGCTCCTGCATGGCTGCGTCCGGTGTCTCACTGTCCGTCACTTTTAAGGTGGAAAAATCTGCCAGTGTTTCAGCCTTCCATAGAACATCCGTGGCCGAATACTGCAAATGCGGGAAATCCATCTCCCACAAGGCGGTGACAAGGTCCCCCTCGGCCTCTTCCTGTAACATTTTGTAGTCATTGTAAATTTTAAAAAATCCGGAGATTTCCCAAAGTTCGAGTCCTTGTTTAAACTCCAGCCACTGGATGCCGTCCCGAAACAAGGGGAAGGCCAATTTCTCTGTTTTGGGATCATCCTGTTGAACCGTTTCACTTTTAAAAAGAAGCCGATCCTTCGTAACTTCGAATCTAAGATCGCCATAATTTTCTATGAACGCATCTAAACGGGACTTGACGGTTTGAAGGGAGTTTTGGCAGGTTGCATGACTCTCAGGATAAATGGCATAGTTTTTAGCGACCATAACAAACGAGGCGATTACCGACTCAACAGCTTGAAGTTCTTGAGCCGTTTGCCCATGGTCATGAAAATCGATTCCATTTTTTGTGGATGGTTCAGGCATACCCTGTTATTTAACACCTTAATCTTACATGAAAATTAATAAGAATCTTTATGAAAGCCTCCGACTCGGGCAAAGTTCGGAAACTATGTATTTAACCAAATAAATATTAGAGCTGTCAATAGGCAAAAAGTATGTTTTTTTCGTATGTTTCGGGTTAAGATTTATAGTGCTTTAGCATTGGATGGAAAAGGGGTCACCCGTTAAAGAGCGGGTCAAGAGAAAAAACACCTCCCCTACCCCAAAAAATATACTTTTTTCGCTTGGTCCTTGATGATTCGCAAAAAGCCCGAATCTGGAAACTGATATTGCAGATAGGGTTCCTACGATTTCTGACTTAATACCCTAAATTTCTTGACAAATAATTTTATAGGAGTAATGTTGATAGAAGTGGTTTCAAAACCTTCTGAATCTACTAAAATGCATAAAAAATCAAACATATAAAATATTTTTTCCATTTTGTTTACGATCATTTAGGGTAAGACTTTATTACATTATTAAGGAGGATAAAAATGGGAAAGTCGAGGGACACAAAAAAAGATATTAAAAAAAAGCCGGCCAAATCAATAAAGGAAAAGAGGAAGGAGAAGCAGGAAAAGAAAAAAAATTGATAACCACTGTTAAATAGCATGATAACCATAACTCTTTTTTTGGAGCAGAGACATGTCAGACAATCTCAACAATGAAAACCCGGACGACGGAGAGGAAAGCTTCGCTGATCTTTTCGAATCTTACAGCTCCGGCATGAAAGACGATCCCCAAATCGGAGACAAGATCAGCGGAAAGATTATTTCCATTGGAAAAGATTCGGTTTTTATAACCACCGGCACAAAGGTTGACGGAACCGTTGAACGGGCGGAACTTTTAGACGACCAGGGAAACATGCCCTTTGGTGAAGGCGATGAAATTGAATTGTATGTGGTGGGGATTGATGAACATGAAATACGCCTTTCCAGAGCAATTTCCGGTATCGGAGGACTTGAACTCCTAAATGAGGCGTTTGAAAACGCCATTCCCGTAGAAGGGAAAATAAGCGGGATCTGTAAAGGCGGCTTCCATGTGGACATACTTCAAAGTCGCGCCTTTTGTCCAATGAGCCAGATCGATGTCTCCTATGTGGAAACCCCTGAAGATTACGTGGGACAGACCTATGAATTTTTGGTAATCCAATTCGAGGAAAACGGAAGGAATATCGTTGTCTCCCGCCGAAAACTTCTTGCCAAGGCCATGGAAAAAGAACATCAAGCCTTTTTCAGCAAATTAAACACGGGCGATATTTTTGATGGCCGGGTCACCAAACTCATGCCTTACGGGGCTTTTGTCGAACTCATACCCGGCGTCGAAGGTATGGTTCACATTTCCGAACTGAGTTGGTCCCGGGTGAAAACGGCCGATGAAATTGTCCGCCCCGGTGATACAATTTCGGTCAAGGTAATCGCCATAGCGGACGGTGCCAAGAAGAATCAGAAAAAGATTTCCCTATCCATGAAACAGATTGACAGTGATCCCTGGGATACGGTGACAGAAAAGTTTCAGCCGGGAGACAAGGTGACCGGAAAAGTCACCCGGTGCATGAAATTTGGTGTTTTTGTTGAGCTCGCCCCGGGAATAGAGGGCCTGGTTCATATCAGCGAAATGAGCTATGTCAAACGAATTATCAACCCTGAAGACGTGGTAACCCCGGGTGAAACGGTTTCCGTTCTGGTCAAAGAACTCGATGTACAAGGGCATCGAATTTCCCTTAGCATCCGAGATACCCAGGGAGACCCATGGCTGGAGGTGACCGACAAATTCAAGGTGGGCCAGGTCGTCAAAGGAACCCTGGAGAAAAAAGAAAACTTCGGTTATTTTGTTTCACTGGCTCCCGGCATCACCGGGCTTCTGCCCAAATCGAAATTCAGCGAGGCCGAAAAGCCCGGATTGATCGAACAGTTCAAGGTTGGAGATTCGTTTTCTCTAACCGTGGCGGAGATCAATCCCGGTGACCGAAAGATTGTCCTTGCCCCTGGAAATGCTAAAGACGACGGCGCCTGGAAAAATTACGCAGAGGATGCGACCCCTGAACCCATGAGCGATTTGGC
>JAFDEW010000020.1 GCA_019310125.1 Deltaproteobacteria bacterium
CATTTGCCATGAATCTGGCATCGGGCAAGGCCGAGCTCGACCAATGCCCGTACGTATCTGACGAGGCAAGGGAACAGCTCGCCGAGGCTTCGGCACCGCCCATCCGTCCTGTTGCTCTTGGGGCCGGAGTCAGAAAGACCAAAGCCGGCGGTGAGACCGTTATGTATCGTCATGAAAAGACCTTTTACAGCCCGACTCCGGTTGGCGCCCTGGTGGGTTCCGATATTGCCCAGTCCGATCTTGAAGCCAAGCTTAAGGGATGGAACGCCTTCCAGTTCGAAAGAGTTGGTTTTAATCTCAGGCCCGAGCTTGTGGCCGTAAAGGATGTAAACGGCGATAAAGACGCTTTTGCCAATGTGGCCAAAACCATTGCGGAAACCTCGGAATTTAATCTGGTTTTGATGTCCGAAGATGCAGGAGTAATGACGGCAGGCGTCGAGGCCTGTAAATTCAAACGGCCCCTTATCTATGCGGCGACCCAAGGGAATGTCGATGAGTTCGGCGCCATAGCCAAGGATAACGGACTGCCCCTGGCGGTAAAAGCCGATTCTATTGAAGATCTGATTCCGTTGACAACAAAGTTGACGGAAATGGGGCTCAAAGATCTGGTCATTGATCCGGGTTCCAGAGAAATCAAACAGGCCTTTGAGGACCAGGTGGCCATCCGCCGTGCAGCGCTTAAGTCAGGGAACCGGGCATTGGGGTTTCCCACCATTACATTTCCCTGTGAGATGGCGTCAAACCTGGATGTAGAAACTATGATCGCTGCAATGTTTATCGCCAAGTACGGCGGTATTACGATTCTCACCGATCCCCAGAGACCCATGACCGTGGTAGAGGGTATCTATGAAATCGGTGAACCTGATGAAAACTCTCCGGTTATGGTCACCACCAATTTTGCCCTGACTTATTTTATCGTATCCGGTGAAATTGAAGGGAGCAAGGTACCGTCCTGGTTGCTCATCAAAGATACAGAAGGTCTGTCCGTAATGACCGCCTGGTCTGCAGGCAAATTTGCAGGTGATGATGTGGGCATGTTCGTCAAAAAATGCGGGATCATGGATAAAGTCAAGCACACGGAACTGATTATACCCGGTTATGCCGCCGCCTGCCGGGCTGGACCATTACGGTAGGACCCAGAGAAGCCGGCCATCTTGCGGGATTTCTTAAAGCAAAATAATGGTTGAGAAAGCAGGATGGATAGAATATTTTCCATCCTGCTTAAACGACTGCCGTCAAATATTGTTTGCCTCTTTTTGTTTTACGATTGTCTACCCAACGCAAGAATCAGGATTTCCGTGGAGGGAATTGGGCAGAATAAAGAGGCAATATTTTTCTTGACAGGAAAGTTATTAAATTAGTAGATTTATTTAATAATTAACATTCCATTACTCCGGGTGCAAAGCAAAGAGTTAAGTCTCGAACAACGCATTTAATTAATTGTAAAAACTTCAATTGATGGGGTCATGCCCCGGTAAACAGGCGGTTACCGATAAAGAAGGGAGGGTGTATGTTACTTTTAGGTGAAAGTTTGAATGTAATATCTAAAAAGATCGGCAGGGCATTCAAAGAGCGTGATCCCAAGCCGATCCAGGAGGAGGCTCTTTTTCAAAAGGAAAAAGGGATGGATTATATCGACATCAATCTTGGTCCGGCCAAAAAAGACGGTCATGAGTTGATGCCCTGGGTGGTTGAGACGGTTCAGGAAGTGGTCGATGATATACCGCTGATATTGGACACATCCAATATTTCTGCTATTGAAGCCGCGCTAAAAGTGTGTAAGCTGACTCCCATTATCAATTCCATTATGTGCAGACCCGAGCGGTATGAAAAAATGGTTCCTTTGGCTGCAGAGCACAATGCCGATTTCGTCGCTCTGATGTGGGGCCCTGAAGGTCTGCCCCGTGATGAAAATGAACGTGCGGCCCTGGCAGTTGAACTTTTATATTTTGCCAATGAAGCAGGCATTCCAAATGAAAAGATCTGGGTGGACGGTATCGTAACCCCGGTTAATATTCAGCAACCCCAGGCCATCAGCCTGATGGAATTTCAGGGGATGATCCAGGATATTGCGCCGGGTGCCCGGAGCACCTGCGGGCTGTCAAACATATCCAACGGCCCGCCCGACCATCTGCGGCCGATTCTGAATCAGACATACATGGTCATGCTCCAGAAATACGGCATGGAGTCGGTGATTGCCGATCCTTTGGATGACCAGTTAATATCCATTGCAAAGGGACAGCGCCAGGATATCGTTGATTTGATTTACGGGGTAATGGACGGCAATGAACCAGATATGGCGAGTCTTTCAAAAGAGCTGCAGGATTACGTCAAGACAACCAAGGTGATCCTCGGAAAATCCCTTTACTCGGATTCATGGCTTGATCTCCAATAAAATTTAATTTGACAAATAACTTGCAAAAAAGCCTCTCCTTTTCGGAGGGGCTTTTTTTATTGAAGATTGACGGTTTCGTAAAAAGTCCAACTTCTGCGTTGTGCTGCATTTCGTAATCATTCAACGTACGAAAAGTACGCCTCATAATTACAAAATTTGCACGCCTTGAATTTGAACTTTTTACAAAACCGTCTAAATCGGACTTTTTACGAAGATTGAAAATTGTTGAGTGGATGTTGAAATTTATTGCCATTTTCCCAGAACACAATATTGATGAACTCGTAAAAAGTCCCAAAACCGTCATGCCGGATTTGATCCGGCATCCAGAAGTAATTGAATTTACTGGATTCCGGCTTTCGCCGGAATGACGACAAAAGCGAATTCCAGACTTTTTACGAAACTGTCAATATTCCATCATTCCAATTGTGACCTGCCCGCTTGTGCCTTGCAATGACAGGCGAGGCGAAGCGAACTAACTTGATACTATAGGAATTTTCTTTTTTAGAGCGGCGAAGCCGCGTTATATAGAATCGCGAAGCGATTGTATAACTTGTTCTCTTGAAAAAAAACACTGAGTCTGGTAATCTTGAAAACTGGAAGTTGACCATGATTTAAGGTGAATTTCCCGGAATTTAATTTTTAATCTTCAATAAAAAATCTTCTATTATTTGGGGCGGTTGATGATACAGTCAAAAGCACTTGAGGTTAATATCGCAGACTACCATGTCGATGTCACCATCGATGAAAAATATTCAGTTCTGCAAGATGTGATGTCTAAATATTACGGCATTTTGGAAGGATTGAATACCCTTTTGAAAGAACTCTCGCATCCTTATAAAAACTGGAAGTTTATTGTGCATGAAGCAAGGGTTTATTCCCTCGATTATTTTCATCTTTTAAAAAGCCACCCAAAGGGACCTGAAGCCACAGAGCTGTTATTGGATATTTTTATACGCGCAATTGAATCAAAAAGCGATATGGACGTCAGGGCAGATGCTGTGGACAACTTCCTCCTTTTTATTCAAAAAATTATAAAGGAATCCGGTTCTGACTTTAAAAAATTCAAGCCGCTGATCGATAACGCATTTCATCGTATTAGAGCATATGATGGGGATGATTTCTTTTTGTTTGTTAAAAGTTTCTATCAGATAAAGAAACTGGCGGATGCATTTTTAAATTATTCCTCTGAAATTGCAGGGAGTTGTAATGCTGTCAACCAGCTTCTCATAAAATATTATGATCGTATCTTCAGTTACTGGCTATCCGAAAAAGACCCGTGGGCCTGGTTTGAACAACAGGCTGATAAAATTGATAACCGAGAAAAATTAAGGAAATTCTTTCAGTTTATCTCCCATAAACAGCTTAACGAATACAAAAGCAACCTCGAGAAGATCGCTCAATCCAAAAACATTGAATCCCAGGATGTTCTGAAAAGTCTCATACTGCTTCCGGGTTACGATCAGTTTGTAGAATCGTACCGGAAAATTCCTCAGAGTCTTCTGGATGAAAGCGTCAAAACCGTTCGGGGATACCGGTGGAAGCTTATTTTTCTTTTCCATATCATGAATATTGTCGGACTGTCCATGATCCATGAGGAGGCGTTGCGGGATATCAACAGAACATTGAGCTGGCTCATTGCTCATGAGACCAATTTGAATATCGGAAGCCTGATTCACAAAACCTTTTCCATATTAAAAACCAGCGCCGGTAGATACCCTGCAACCGCATTGAACTGTATTTTGAATATGGGGAAAGGGGTTTATAAAACGGATGACAGGGACCTTGTGGTATTTTTTATCGATTACGTAATCGATATAGGCTTTCAGTCACCCATGATCAAAGGTGTCAGAAACGACTGGCAAATAGAGTTTAATACCGCCCATATTTTAAACATACGGACATGGCTTGAGCTGATTGAGCTGAATCCCATGTGGTCAACCCGGCTTCTTTCATACCTGATCATCCATCTTTCTGTCTGCGGGGTATTCATTAAAGATATAGACCTTTTTCCAAGGGATATTACCCGGTTATTAAACAGCGGCATCGGCCCTGTCTATAACCTGGCCAAGCAGCTTTGCAGACTTTTTCCCGTGTACTTTAACGATATCGGTGCAGAAGGGAAGCTCAGGGATATTTCTACGGAAATTGATGAAATATCAAGTCGAAGAGATCCGCTGATACATTTTTTGCGCAAGCAGAGCCATGTGGAAAGCAGCAACCGGATTATCGATCTTATGGAGGCAACCTTTAATTTTTGGGAAACAAAAGAGAAAAATTCTTTAGAGCCTTTTGTTCCACCAGATATTTACCAAGAAATTAATACCCAGGGGCCATACATCGATGGGGTTCACCGGGTAATCTCACATCTTAAAGAAAAGGGGGTCTCTTTACCTGACGGACTTAGTACAATTAAAGACGATCAAATACAGCGGCTTGTTGAAGGGGTATCCGGCATATCAGAGCAAGATTCGAGGAGGGTGGAACTTGCCGTAACCTTTTACAAATTGTTGAACCAGAAGTATAACCTCGATTTTATCGAAATGGAAAATTATCTTACTCAACTCAGGTCGGAAGCCTTTCCTGATTTGGGAGGGCTGCAAAAAGCTCTGGCAGAGCCTGATTTAACTAAAAAGATTTTCGGGCTCCTGGACTACCTGGAAGCGTTAAAGAAAATAGTACTTTCAGAACAGACCTATGAAATAAAGGAGGATATTTATAAGAAAAGGCATATTACCATAGATATCCCTTCCATGTACGGCAGTTATCGCGAAATGAAATTTGACGCCCTGGGACTTACATTTCGAATAGAATCTCTGGTCAATATTTTTCTTGAAGAACTTGTCGAAAATGTTGATCTCAGCCTGGTAACGAAAGCCACTTTTTTTCAGATTTACGACCGATTAAAGTTGTTTTTTAAAGCATTACAGCTCGACGGAATCCCATCGGTTGAGATTGAACGTCAGCTGGATATGTTGGCTCATTCACTTGAAGCCAGAGGATTCACTTTTACCCAGTACCTTGATATTTTTAAGGGGTTTGCCCAGGCGGTAAGGAATATCATCAATGATTATTTTAATAATATTCATGGAGAAAATCTTAGCCAGGTTTTGTCTCAGATATCTTTTGATCAGATTCTGCCGAAATACCTCCCACAGAGCCATGCAATTGACCAAGAAAAGTTGAAACACAGGGTCTCGGAAATTTTTTTCCGGGAGCGAATAGCCTTCTCATTGGGACTCCAGCAATTGGATCTGTTTTTGAGCCGAACCTTAAACACCCTTTTTCAGCAATCCAACAAACTGCCCAAGGATAAACTTCAGGATCTCTTCCTTTATGATCCTGAAAAGGCGATGACGTCTATTGACAACGTTCCTAAGCGGGTTTCCGGAATTATTTATCTGGGCAATAAAGGGTTGAACCTGGTCAGGCTGAAAAATTACGGTCTGCCGGTGCCGCCGGGTTTTATTATAACAACTGAAGCATTCCGATGTAGAGAGATCATAGACAATTATTTGCCGGCAAAACAAAATTTCAGGGAACAAGTGGAGAAACATATTACTGATCTTGAAAAGGAGACCGGCAAAACCTTTGGCGATCCCAAAAATCCGCTTCTCTTTTCCGTAAGAAGCGGATCGTCCATTTCACAACCCGGAATGATGGATACGTTTCTTAATGTTGGAATGAATGAAGAAATTGCAACCGGAATAGCAGAGCGCACCGGTAATGCCTGGTTTGCCTGGGATTGTTATCGCCGGTTTTTGCAATGTTACGGCATGGCGTTTGGCCTGGAAAGGGATGATTTTGACGCGATTATCAGCGAAATGAAGCGAAGGGCGGGTATCGGATTAAAAAGAGAATTTGCCGGTATGCAGATGCGAAAAGTGGCAATGACTTACAAAAGTATGATAAAGAATTCAGGGATTGATGTTATTGAGGATCCTTTTGAACAGCTTTACGTAACCATTAAAAAAGTTTTCGGTTCCTGGGAGTCTCCCAAAGCAAGAACTTACCGTAAGATCATAGGGATATCCAATGACTGGGGCACAGCCGCTACGGTTCAAGAAATGGTTTACGGAAACGTTTCCAGGCAATCGGGCTCCGGCGTGATTTTTACTCATAATCCCAAATGGTCGGAAGACAGCTTGAGGTTGTGGGGTGATTTTAGTATCGGAAATCAGGGCGAGGATGTGGCTTCGGGTCTTGTGAGCACCCTGCCCATATCCATTATACAGCAGGATATCGAGATGAGGGAGACCGATATAACCCTTGAAACGCATTTCCCTAAAATTTATGAAACGTTAAAAGCATGGGCCAATGAGTTGATTCACACGAGGGGATGGAGCCCTCAGGAAATGGAATTCACTTTTGAAGGTCCCGGTATTGAAAATTTGTATCTGCTTCAGTGCCGGGATATGGCCATTCGAGAAAGAAAAAAAGTGTTAACGTTTGACCTCAGAGATATTACGGAAGATAAATTGCTGGGGCATGGTATCGGGGTCAGCGGCGGAGCAATGAGCGGGCGGATCGTTTTTGATCTCAAAGAAATCGACCACTGGAGAGCCGAAGAACCGGAAACATTTTTAATCCTGATAAGGAGAGATACCGTTCCTGATGACATCAGGGAAATATATGCGGCGGACGCCCTTCTTACGGCCCGTGGCGGAGTCACATCCCATGCTGCTGTTGTGGCTTACCGGCTCGGCAAAACGTGTATCGTGGGATGCGGAAACCTTGTCTGCAAGGAAAAGGAAAAAAGCTGTCAATTTAACGAACTTATTTTTAAATCCGGAGATTATATCAGTATTGACGGTAGTGAAGGGTCGGTTTATCAAGACTTAATAAGGGTAAAAGAAGCGTAACCAATTGAAGATTGAAAATTAACAATTGATGTAACTTTTCAATAAGTTTTAGTGTATTAAATGATCATACTGACCCGCCAACTGATAATAAACTGTAACCTGTCTGGAACTCTCAGTTAAGTGAGCCTAAAGAAAAAACAGTAGCCAATCCTTTAATATTACTTGGTTAAACGCACCATTATATGTTTAAAAAATGAATGATCTGATTCGCTGTTTTTTCTTAAGGCTCACTAACCTGCTCAAACAGCCAGACAGGTTACAGTTTATCACCAGTAGGCTCCACATAATTTGTTGAGAACTTAGCAATTGACTATCTAATGGTTTTAATTCAAAATAGTGGGGTGACACAACCTCAATAAATCGACAATCTTCAATCGAAAATAGTCAATCCAGAAAAAGGAGAGCATGGGCATGCAAACGGAAACTAACAGCGGAATAAAACTCGGTATAAACGGGTTCGGCAGAATCGGCAAGCTTTCTGTCTGGCACCATGTGGCACGAAAGCATTTTAGTGAAATTATCGTTAATATCGGACGGGAAGCCGGAACGACGTTGAAAGATATTGCCCATTATACGGAAAGAGATTCAACCTACGGGTTGCTCCGTGGGTTTTTGTATGGCCAAAACGCAGAGCCTTTAATCAGCGATCTGGATGAAACAAGCGGCGCCATGACTATTGACGGTGTCAGGGTTCGTTTTTTAAGGTCATTTAGGAATCCGGCTGAAATAAACTGGAGAGAATATGGCGTAAAACTTGTTGTGGATACAACCGGACAATTTCTTGATCCCACCGTTGCTCCTGATCATCCAAAAGGGGCTGTTCGCGGCCATATTGAATCAGGCGCCGAAAAAGTCATTGTTTCTGCCCCCTTTAAGATAAAAGACAAAGGAAAACCCATGCCGGACGATGCGGTGACCACGGTGATGGGAATCAATGACAATGTTTATGATCCCAGGCGCCATAACATTATTTCCAATGCATCCTGTACCACAACCTGTCTGGCTCATATGATCAAACCCCTTATCAATACCTTGGGTCCTAAAAAGATACTTTCCGCGTCCATGGCCACCGTGCATGCCGTTACCGGATCACAGCAAGTATTGGACAGGCTTCCAAAAGCCGGGGCCGCAGATTTGAGGAAAAACAGGAGCATTATGAACAACATTATCCTCACAACCACAGGCGCGGCCAATGCGCTTAGACTTGTAATTCCGGAAATGCAAGAAATCGGATTTATTGCGGAATCTGTAAGAGTGCCAATATCTACAGGTTCTCTGATTATACTGGTGTTGAATTTACAGGAGGAGTTGTCCGGTGACCCCATAAGCCGGGAGCTGCTCAATGATATTTACGGGCAGGCGGCATCCCATGATCCTCATGGTTATCTCCACTATTCTGAAAAGCAGAATGTTTCAGGGGATATCATTGGATTGCCGAGGACTGCTGCCGTTATTGAAGGTCATGAAACCCATACCCGTACTGCCGATCAGACAGTTAGCCTGGAAAAAATACCGGGGTTGGAAAAAGAAATTTTAGGTTTATTAAAAGATGTAACCATCAGAATACCCATAACACAGGCGGTAATATACGGCTGGTACGATAATGAAATGGGAAGTTATGTTAATATTCTCGGCGACAGGACGGTTTCCGTGGCTGAAAATATGTGATTTTGTACCGTCGTTTCCATCTTAAGTTTCTACCTGGGATGATTAAAATTGCCCATAATATGGCTTTAAAAAATATCCCATATTTATTCCTTCCCGTATGCCTGGTTTCAGGTGCCAGCGCCTCTGTTCATCATTCCTGACACCTGACACCTGAAACCTTAAGATATGGAACAAAAATGGGATTAAAATTCCATCTGTATACACGGCGATTTTCACCATCCCAGTTTCTACCCTGACATCTGCATGTTTCTTCATTTTTATCTTTTGCTTTATGGTATGTTATAACCAACTATTTGCATGTTTATTGAGCAAAAGGAGAATGATTTTTCCTTGACAAAAAATAGATTTGCAGATACAAAGCCGCAAGTTATTTCCCCATTCACGAATGAAAGTTCATTTTAACAACGGAGATCTTATGAGTGCTTTGGATAATAATGCTAAAGAGAATGCGGAGGATGCCGGTGTCGAGAGGGGTGCAACATCGTCCCCGGAAATAAATGCAAAAGAACAGGATAATCGATCTGAAGGGCCGGTTATCCTTTTTTTTATTTTCGGACTGTTTGCAAGTCTTATTTTAGGATGGACTATCTTTCCGAAACTTCTTTACTCGCAAAAAAAACAACCCATTGACTTTGACCATGTACTGCATATGGCGGAAGTTGAAAACGGGTGTGAAAGTTGCCATTTCTTTCGTGAAGACGGCACCTATTCCGGTGTTCCGAAACTTGAACAGTGCATTGACTGCCATGAAGAAATCCAGGGACAAAGTCCGGATGAGATCAAATTCGTTGAGGAGTATGTTTCCAAAGGAAGAGAAGTTCCGTGGTTGATATACTCGCGACAGCCGGATTGTGTATTCTTTTCCCACGCCGCCCATGTCAAAGTTGCAGGAATGGACTGTGTTACCTGTCACGGCCATATCGGGGAATCGGAAAATTTGAAAATCTATGAAGAAAACCGGATTACGGGCTACAGCCGTGATATATGGGGAAAAAGCATCGGGGGTTTCAAAAAGAATACCTGGGATCGTATGAAAATGGACGATTGTGCCCAATGCCATCGTGAAAATGCCGCCGACATTGAAAGAACAGGTGTTAAAACTCCCACAAACCGGCTGATTGACCATCTTGTTGACGTGGTCTCTCCGGGCACATCAACTGCCGGAAAGGGGAGTAGTGTTCAAACGGAAAGGGGCGCCTGTTTCGTATGTCATAAATAATTTGGTAACCGATAGCGGTTACCCTACTAGAATATTTTTGTCAAAAAGGCATACTAATCAGTGTCCATCCACAAATAGTAGATTTTGGTTTCCGGCAAGGCCCGAGCGAGTTTTCAACCGCCCCGAAAACATCACGGGATTTTCGACAGGCATAGTGCGCTATTTCGAGGATTGAAAACGAGCGAGAACGCCGCCGGGGGCTGAAAGATGCCATTTCTGGATGGACACTAACTGAGTTTTTGACGCTATCTAAAGAGGTAAAATAGATGAAGATTGGTAGAAGAAGTTTTCTGTCGTTTTTACTTGGTGGTGCGGCGGGCACAGCCCTTTCCCCATTGCCGTGGAAATTGATGGATGACAGCTCCATATGGACACAAATGTGGCCGTGGACTCCTGTTCCTGAAGATGGTGAAGCCAGTTATGTAAATTCTTCCTGCACCCTTTGTCCCGGCGGTTGCGGTATTTCTGTCCGTAAAATCGATGATCGGGCGGTTAAAATAGAAGGGATGAACGGGCATCCCGTAAATAACGGCGGGCTGTGCATTTTGGGACTGTCAGGCCTTCAGCTTCTATACGGTCCTACGAGAGTCAAGACCCCTTTGAAAAGAGTGGGAAAAAGAGGCCAGGGACGTTGGGAAAAAATCTCATGGAAAGATGCCGTATCACAGGTTGCGGAAACCCTCGGTGACTTAAGAGAAAAAGGTCAATCTCACACGGTCGGTTTTATTTCAGATTCAGATCGCGGAACCGTGCCCCGGTTATTTGAGAGATTTCTAGCCGTTTACGGTTCTCCCAATCTAATGCGTCCCTCATCAATTATCGATTCCTATGAGCTTACCCTTTACCTGATGCAGGGGGCTCAGGCATTGCCCGGATTCGATTTTGAAAATGCTAACTTTATCTTAAGCTTTGGAAGCGGGATACTGGATGGATGGGGATCACCGGTGCGGATGTTCCGGGCCAACAGTACTTGGTGTAATACCGGCGGCAAAGTGATTCAGATCGAACCCCGCCTGTCCAACACCGCAGCAAAATCAGATAAATGGATTCCCATTAATCCGGGGACCGAAGCGGCGCTTGCCCTGGGAATTGCCCATGTAATTATTAAAGAATCATTGTACGATGCCGAGTTTATTAATTATTATTCTGAGGGATTTGAGGATTGGAAGCGTTTTGTGCTCGATGAATACGGTCCGGATAGCATTGCAACCCTTACGGGAATCGACAGTACAACCATCATCGCTCTTGCCCGCAGCTTTGCCCGTGCGTCCAAGCCGTTGGCAATTTGCGGCCGGGGTCAGGGAACCACACCGGGCAGTCTGAATGAATGCATGGCGGTGCACGCATTAAACGCTCTTGTGGGAAATATCAACAAAAAGGGAGGGATTTTTGCGGTTGCAGAACCTGATTATATCAACTGGCCTCCAGTTGAGATGGATGCTGCGGCAGCAGCCGGAATGCAAAAAGATCGATTGGACGGCGCCGGGAGTAAAAAGTATCCATTTTCCCGATACCTGTTGAATCGTCTCCCCCAAGCCCTCAACTCAGGAGAACCCTATCCCCCGAACGTACTTTTTGTCGCTGGTACGAATCCGTTATATCAAATGGCCGACAGCAAAGCAGTGAAAAAGGCCTTTGACAAGGTACCGTTTGTGGTCAGTTTCTCTTCTTATATGGATGAAACGGCTCAAAACGCTGACCTGATCCTTCCGAACCATACTTATCTGGAACGCTACCAAGATATCCCCACTCCCGCAGGAATGCCCAAGCCGGTTATCGGCCTTTCACGGCCGGTGGTCGAGCCTTTGTATCATACCAAACATACAGGAGATGTCATCATTCTGTTGGCAAAAGCTATGGGAGGAAATATAGCGGACGCTTTTACATGGAACAATTATGATGAGTGTCTTAAGCAAACCCTGGGGTATAAATGGCAGGTCATGGTTGAAAAAGGATTCTGGTCTTATCCTGATTTTTTTGTTCAAACCCATGAAGAATCGTTTGATACGGCTTCCGGGAAATTCGAGTTTGCTCCCAAGGAAACCGGACTCCCGCAAGAATTTAAACCCGTCGGCATTGACGGCGACAAAACGGATTATCCTCTTTTACTTATACCTTATGATTCCATTAGATTGGCTAATGGTGTCATTGGTGATCCGCCGTTTGTTATGAAAACGGTTGATGATACGGTTCTCAAAGGCACGGATGTTTTTATTGAGCTTAATCCGAAAACAGCCGGGGAGCATGGTCTGCGCGAGGGCCAGCTTGCCATGTTAAGCACGCCTGTGGGCAAAGCACGGGTCAAGGTAAATCTTTTTGACGGTATCATGCCCGGGATTGTTGCCCTGCCCAGAGGACTGGGTCATACGGCATTCGACGATTATTTGGCGGGTAAGGGAATAAATTTTAATGAACTTATGGGTCCGGTTGAAGATTCTGTCTCAGGTTTGGATGCTGCCTGGGGAATCAGAGTCAAACTGGCCAAAGCCTGATTATATTGACGATTGACGATTGAAAATGTTTTGGTTCATCATGTTATCAATACGTGTCAATCCAAAGAGGATCTGATGAAACACAAGAAAGCCAAAAAGTATGGAATGGTTATAGACCTGGATAAATGTACGGGTTGCGGCAGTTGCATGGTTGCCTGTATGGCTGAAAATAACGTGCCCTTTCGGAAGGATGAATCAAATAAACTCCTTAGCATAACATGGCTGCGTGTCTATAAATTGACCAATGGAAAACCGTTTCCAAATACGGATATATGCTATCTCCCGAGGCCGTGTATGCATTGTGAAGGACAACATGAAGGGCATTCACCCTGTGTGTCCGTTTGCCCGGCCGTTGCCACGGACTACAACATTGAGACCGGAATTGTCAGCCAGATTTACACTCGCTGTTTCGGATGCCGGTACTGTATGGCTTCTTGCCCGTATCATGCCCGGTATTTTAACTGGTGGGATCCGGTCTGGCCGGATGGCATGGAAAAATACTTAAGTCCCAATGTATCCCCCCGCATGAGAGGCGTGGTTGAAAAATGCAGCTTTTGCTATCACAGATACCAGCTGGCAAAGGAAAAGGCATTCATGGAAGGAAGGCGCGAACTCAAAGAAGATGAATATCAAACCGCATGCACCCAGGCATGCCCTGCCGGCGCCATTACATTCGGCGATCTGAATAATCCGAATCATGCGGTACACCGGATGGTCAAACCCGATTCCAAACACCATGGTCGGCCGACCAACCCCAATGCATTCCGGTTGCTGGAACGGCTGGGGACCAACCCCAAGGTCTACTATCTTTCAAGCCGGGAGTGGGTCCGGCGTGCCGGTGATAATTATCTTGAAACAGAGGCTAAACTTAAAAAGACGGCGCACCATAGTTAAAGAGTAAAAATGATATATTTAAGGAGTACATAACATATGGATTCTGCATTAATACCCAGGGGAGTTAAACGCTGTCCGTTTCCGCAATTTATTTTATTTATTGCCATAGTGGGTGCGGTGTTGTTATGGGGCGTTTATGCCATGCTGCTTTGTTGGTTCAAGGGCCTTAACCAGACCAATATGAACGATTATTACGGGTTTGCATTGTGGATCTGGGCCGACCTTGCAGTGATAGCGGTGGGCGGCGGCGCCTTTTTTACGGGGTTGCTCAGATATATCTTTGGCAAAGATGATCTGAAGAATATCATTAATTATGCGGTTCTGATCGGTTTTATTTGCTACAGTTCGGCATTGCTGATTTTGGCAATCGACATCGGGCAGCCCTTAAGAGGATGGTTTATTTTTTGGCATGCCAATGTTCACTCCATGCTGACGGAAGTGGCATTCTGCCTTTCCTGCTATTTTGGGGTTCTGACCATCGAATATATTCCGCTTATCCTTGAAAACCGGCAGATTGACAAGGTACCGTTTTTTCATCATCTCGGCCACAACATGCATGAAATCATGGCCGTATTTGCAGCAACCGGTGCGTTTCTCTCCTTTTTTCACCAGGGATCTCTGGGCGGTGTTGCCGGTGTTTTGTACGGGCGCCCCTTTGCCTATCGGGAAGGACTTTTTATTTGGCCCTGGACCTTTTTTCTCTTTACCTGGTCGGCAGCGGCATGTGGACCGTGTTTTACCATTCTGGTTACCAAAATTACCGAAACCGTTACCCGAAAAAAGCTGGTTAAGGACAGCGCTGTAGAACTTCTGGCCAAAATTTCCGGGTGGATGATTCTGACTTACATTATTGCCAAGAGCGTGGATACCTGGTACTGGGCTACGGTTACCGCGCCATCCCAGGGATTTAGTCTTGGGTTTTTCTATTCCAATAACTCCTTTTACGGGATCTGGATTTTAATTTTGGAAATCGCGATTTGCGGTTTTGTTCCGGCATTTATTTTAATTACCAAAAAAGGACGTAAAAATTCTACGGCCCTCTGGATTGCCGTTATCCTGGCAGTTACCGGGGTTTGCCTCAATCGCTGGGTAATGGTATTGCAGATTATGGCCGTACCGGTTCTTACATTTGAAAACTGGGTTCTGTATTTTCCGAGCTGGCAGGAAATCGCAACAACCATACTTCCCGTGGCATACGGTATTATCCTCATCGCAATTTCATACCGATATCTACCGGTATTTCCCAATGAGCCGGAACTGAATCCCATAGAAACGGTGCCGGCCGAAGAAGCTGAACAAGAGGAAGCGGTTGAACCGTCAGGTGATTTAGAACAGGAATTAAAGCCGGCTGAAGCTTAAAGAGGCTAGGAGGAATAGTTATGTTTCCATTTAATTTTGAATGGATTTGGGATATGGGCCATGTAGTTTTCATGGGTGGCCTCTGGTACGCACTTACCATTTTAGGTATCGGCATGACCTACTGTATTATCAAGTCCGTCATCGACACATGCAGAGGGAATGACGAACATCACCATTAAAATGCAAAAAATATTCAACGCAAAAAGCGCTTGCCTCATCATGAAACCGGGGAAGCGTTTTTGTGTTTGTGCGGGGGTTATATGGATAAGATAGTCATTCAAGGGGGACGTGTTCTAAAAGGAGAGGTCAAGATAAGCGGTGCGAAAAATGCCGCCCTTCCAATTCTTATCTCTTCGCTTCTTACGGATGGATGGAATACGTATTCCAACGTTCCGGATCTGAAAGACATACAAAGCACAAAACTTTTGCTTTCGAGTCTTGGGGCCAGCATAGAATCAGACGGAGATTGTATTAAAATAAACGGCGGCGGCATGTGTAATCACGAGGCGTCCTATGATCTGGTCAGGAAAATGCGGGCTTCTATTCTGGTTCTGGGCCCGCTTTTGGCAAGGCTTAAAAAGGCCAGGGTGTCTCTGCCGGGAGGATGTGCCATCGGCGCCCGTCCCATCAATTTGCATCTAAAAGGGCTTGCCCGGCTTGGCGCTGTGATTGAATTAAAACACGGATACGTGGAAGCTTCCGCCGACCATCTTAAGGGGAACGATATTTATCTGGACATTTCCACTGTAACCGGTACGGAAAATCTTATGATGGCGGCCGTTTTGGCCAAAGGGGTTACCGTATTGAGAAATGCGGCCCGTGAACCGGAGGTGGTTGCACTTGCCGACACTTTGATAAAAATGGGTGCAAAGATAACGGGAGCAGGCACCTCGGCCATTACCATAGAAGGGGTTTCTTCCCTGAAACCGGTATCTGTTTCCATAATACCCGACCGAATAGAAGCCGGCACGTTTATGGTTTCGGCAGCTCTGACCCAAGGAGATGTCACTCTTTTAAATTGCGAACCCGACCATCTAGAAGCGGTTATGCACAAGCTGAGACTTAGCGGCGCCCAAGTTACCGTCGAGGATAAAAGTATACGGGTTCAAGGACCAGATGAAATTGTAAGTATTGATGTAAAAACCTTGCCGTATCCGGGATTTCCCACCGACATGCAGGCCCAGTTTATGGTGCTGATGTCGGTTGCAAAGGGATTTAGTATTATTTCTGAAACTATTTTTGAAAACCGTTTTATCCATGTCAGCGAACTTAAACGCATGGGGGCCGATATTAAAATATCGGGGGATACCGCAATGATCACCGGAGTGCCGTCGCTCTCGGGTGCGCCGGTCATGGCAACGGATTTGAGAGCCAGCGCGTCACTGATTTTGGCCGGTCTGGCTGCTGTGGGCACCACTGAAATTAATCGCGTATACCACCTGGATCGCGGATATGAAACCATCGAGAAAAAATTTGCACAACTTGGCGCCGCCATTAAGCGGGTAAAAGTATAAATTGGGGTAACCGTTCAGGGTTCAGAGGTTCAGGGTTCAAAGGTTCAGAACTTGAAAAATCGAGTTTAGGTCACGCGCAGCGCAGGTGCTTGCACCGCGTGTTGGTATTTGGGATTTGATGCTTGGGATTTGAGATTTAATTGATTTTTGATGTTTGGAATTTGTAATTTTTAAAAATCTGTGAACACTTACTAAATTTGGACAAAGAGGCAACCATGAGACCTGTATGCCTGATAATTCGTGATGGGTGGGGGTATAGCGAAAAAAAAGAAGGCAACGCCGTTATCGCGGCAAACACCCCGAACATAGACGGATATAAAAACAAGTATCCGTGGACCCTTCTGGAATGTGCGGGTGAGCCTGTAGGACTCCCGGACGGCTATCAGGGGTCATCCGAAGTGGGCCACCTTAACATGGGGGCCGGACGGATCGTGATCCAGGAACTCAAGCGCATCGATGACGGTTTGCGCACCGGTAAACTTTTTGAAACCAAGAGCTGGAAAAAGCTCCTTGCCAACTGGACAAAGCACAAGAGCCGTCTTCACCTTCTGGGTCTGCTGCAGGACGAGGGGGTACATGCCCATCAGGAACATCTTTTCAAAATTATGCGCCGGGCGCGGCAGGAATTTCCCGAGGGCTCAATCATCATTCATCCTTTTTTGGACGGTCGCGACACCCCGCCCCGCAGCTGCATGGAATACCTGGCAACCCTTAAAACCGTGATGCAGGAAGTGGGCGGCTGCACCATTGGTACGGTTATGGGCCGATACTACGGTATGGATCGCTCCAAGAACTGGAAGCTAACCGATATGGCCTATCATTGTATTGTTGCCTGCGAAGGTCGCAGATCCACCGACGCAGAAACTGCGGTTAGAGAGTCGTATCATAAGGACAAAACTCCGGACGGCGTTGAAATGTTCGACGAATATATTCCGTGCTATGTGATCGATGACTATGACGGTGTCCGGGACGGCGATTCTATTCTTCACACGAATTACCGCCAGGATCGTGCCATCCAGCTCTCCATGGCATTTGTGGATCCAAATTATCCGGGCAAACTCAAGACAAAGCCGAAGGTGACTTATGTGGGGCTGACCCGGTATTGGGACGAGTTTGCGGAATATATGCTGGGAGCCATGGACAAAGGCGGCGGTATGGAGAACCTGCTCGGGGAGGTCATTTCCAATGCCGGCATACGTCAACTGCGCATTGCCGAGACACAGAAGTTCCGGCACGTCACCAGCTTTTTTAACGGTAAAACCACAACGCCGTACCGGAACGAGGACCAGGTTGAAGTTCCGAGCCGATTTGACGCGGCCACCTTTGCCAGCCACCCGGAGATGGAGGCGTACAACGTGACCGAAGAACTTCTGGGTCGTCTACGGAATACTGCTTACGGTTTCATTGTGGTAAACTACGCGAACGGTGACATGGTTGGCCATACCGGGGACATGAATGCGGCCATCAAAGCCATCCAAGTCGTGGACCAATGCGTGGGTAAACTTGTGGATCATCTGCTCGAACTTGATGCGCACATTCTTATTACCGCCGACCACGGGAATTCCGAGCAGATGATCGATTATCAGACATCAATGACCAAAACCAGCCATACCCTCAATCCCGTCGAGTTGATCTACGTGGCCGGAGATTCACCGGGCAGGCAGCTTCTGGATCGCGGTAAGCTGTCGGATATCGCGCCCACGGTTCTGTATTTGCTGGGGCTGGAAATACCCGTGGAAATGACCGCCCAAAACCTGATCCTAACCCCTGATGACCGCCGGTGAATTTTTTTTCATTGAAAATTTGGTGCTCTGGGCCAAGCCTGTCCCGCATTGCGGGAGTCAGAGATAGATGGTTCTGCTTTGGATTTTTGTGTCTAAAATTACAATTTCCAAGCACCAAATTACAAATAAATT
>JAFDEW010000213.1 GCA_019310125.1 Deltaproteobacteria bacterium
CGAAAAGGTTCGTTCCGGGAGGATCGCTACCACGCAACCACTATTCAGGATGACGACCATCTCATCCGCTGTCTGGTATATATCGATTTAAATATGGTCAGGACCGGAGTGGTTAAACATCCATCAGAATGGCCTTTCTGCGGCTATAATGAAATACGGGCTCCATCTAAGAGATATAGTTTGATTGACCGCAAACGGTTGATGACCCTTTTAGGTATCGATGATAGTGACAGGTTGAGTGAAGTTTACAAGGGCTGGGTGGGAGACGCCCTCGACAGAGATGATATTTCGCGTGAAGCTAAATGGACGCAGAGTATTGCCGTTGGTAATAAATATTTTGTTGAGCAGGTGAAGGATAACCTTGGATTCAAGGCTATCGGAAGAAGGGTTACCGGAACGGGAGATGATTTTGAACTTAAAGAAAACGTGTCGCCTTACAGGGTCAATTTTACAGGCGAAATTAGCACGCTAAAACCGAATAACAGCTTATAATGACAAACTTATATCATGTATTCAGAATGATAGCTCGGTCCGACCCCAGCTCCAGACAGCTTCCTCTATACCTTCCCTCATGGAAACGCCCTTGCCTTCGGCTAGTATTTATGTTAACAAATCATAGACTTATTAACAGGGTTCACATACAGGGGACTTTCACCCCATAAGATCACGCCCATGCCGGGCGTACACAAGAACAATACTGCACAAACGATTATTACCTGAATAGTTGGTGTTAAAAAAAGGAATGAAATGGCAAAGAAGGCGACAAACAAAAAAACAAACGGCTTTGAGCAGAACCTGTGGGATACGGCCAATAGGCTGCGGGGCTCGGTGGAGTCATCCGAATATAAGCATGTGGTGCTAAGTCTCATCTTCCTGAAATTTGCCAGTGATAAATTTGAGGAGCGTAAGAAAGAGCTTATCGCTGAGGGCAAAGAGAAGTATTTGGACATGGTGGAGTTTTACACCATGAAGAATGTCTTCTACCTGCCCGAGGAATCCCGCTGGAGCTACATCAAAATAAACGCCAAGCAGGATGATATAGCCATCAAGATCGATACGGCCCTGGCCACGGTGGAAAAGAACAACAAGGCGCTCAAAGGGGCGCTGCCGGACAACTATTTCTCACGCCTGGGACTCGATGGCAGCAAGCTGGCGGCGCTCATTGATACCATCTCCAATATTGATACGGTGGCCGACAAAAAAGAGGATGTGGTCGGCCGGGTCTATGAGTATTTCCTGGGTAAATTTGCGGCTTCAGAGGGCAAGGGCGGCGGTGAGTTTTATACGCCCAAGGATGTGGTTAACCTCATTGCCGAAATGATCGAGCCCTACAAGGGCAAGATCTATGACCCATGCTGTGGTTCCGGCGGTATGTTTGTCCAGTCCATCAAGTTTGTCGAGAACCACCACGGCAATACCAGAGACATCTCCATCTATGGGCAGGAGTCCATCGGTGCCACCTACAAACTGGCCAAGATGAACCTGGCTATCCGCTCCATTTCCGGCAACCTGGGCGAGGTCCCGGCCGACAGTTTTTTTAAGGACCAGCACCCGGATCTCAAGGCCGATTATATCATGGCCAACCCGCCCTTTAACCTCAAGGCGTGGCGGGGAACCGACGAGCTCACCGACGACCCGCGCTGGGCCGGATACGAGGTGCCGCCTGCGGGCAACGCCAACTACGCCTGGATTCTCCACATGATCTCCAAGCTCTCGGAGTGCGGCGTGGCCGGTTTTGTCCTGGCCAACGGCTCCATGTCCACCAATACCAGTGGGGAAGGAGAGATCCGCAAGAAGATCATTGAGAACGACCTGGTGGACTGCATGATTTCCCTGCCCGGCCAGCTTTTTTTTACGACTCCGATTCCGGTCTGCCTCTGGTTTATCTCCCGTAATAAAAAAGCGGATGCCAACCGGGGCTTTCGTGACCGCCAGGGCGAGACCCTGTTCATCGATGCCCGGAAGATGGGCACCTTGGTGGATCGTGTCCATAGGGATCTGTCTGACGACGAGATCGGCAAGATCGCCCGCACCTACCACGCCTGGCGTGGCGAGGAAAAGGACGGCGTTTATGAGGATAAGTCCGGTTTCTGCAAGTCCGCCACCCTGGAGGTAATCAAGTCCCATGACTATGTCCTCACCCCTGGTCGCTATGTGGGGGCAGCAGAGATAGAGGATGACGGCATCCCTTTTGAAAAGAAGATGGCCGAGTTAAGCGCCACCCTCTATGAGCAGATGCGAAAATCTGTTGATCTGGATGCGGTTATTCGCAGAAATTTGGAGGTGCTGGGTTATGGGAAATAACGCCTTCCCAACTCAAGAACTTAATCCTCTATGTTCTAAGATTGGAAGCGGTGCAACGCCACGCGGGGGGAGTAAAGTATATTTAGATCGAGGAGAGATAGCCCTTATTCGGAGCCAAAATGTTCGAAATGAGCATTTTGAGCAGAGTGGCATAGTCTTCATTGAACAAAAGCATGCGGATCAACTTGCAAATGTAATCGTTGAAAAAGGCGACGTCCTCCTTAATATCACTGGAGACTCAGTGGCAAGATGCTGTCAAGTAGACTCAAATTTTCTCCCTGCAAGAGTAAATCAACATGTAGCAATCATTCGACCAAAACCTGAAAGGCTTGACGATAGGTTTTTGCGTTACTTTTTGATCTCACCATTTATGCAAAATTTAATGTTGTCATGGGCCGGCTCGGGCGGAACACGAGATGCTCTTACAAAGGGGATGATTGAATCATTCAAAGTTCCACTCCCTCCCCTCTCCGAACAAAAAGCCATTGCCCATGTGCTTGGGTCACTGGATGACCGGATTGAGTTGAATCGGCGGATGAATGAAACCTTGGAGTCCATGGCCCAGGCCCTGTTCAAGAGCTGGTTTGTTGATTTTGACCCGGTGATCGACAACGCCCTGGCCGGCGGCAAGGAAATCCCCGCAGAACTCAGCGAAAAGGCTCAAGTCCGCGCCGCCCTCGGCGATAAGCGCCGGCCCCTGCCCGAAGAAATCCGCGCCCTCTTCCCCGACGAGTTTACCTTCAGCGACGAGCTGGGCTGGATTCCCAAGGGGTGGGAGGTTGTCCAGATCAAAAAATTTGGAAAAGTAACTACGGGGAAAACCCCGCCTAAAAAAATAGAGCAGGCATTTAGCGATACTGAGGTCCCTTTTATTACGCCATCAGATATTGATAACTCGATTTTTGTCGTTTCTACAGATCGGTATTTGTCAAGTGATGGTGAAGCCGCGATAAGGAACAGCTTCATACAGTCCGGTACAATATGTGTAACATGCATAGGGAGTCAAATGGGTAAAACTGTTATTACAACAAAAGATTCCTATACTAACCAGCAAATAAATTCTGTTTCTGTAGAAGATGTGCAGAGTAGAAATTATCTATTTTTTAATTTACGAAACCGCAGGGAAGAAATTTTCACTATTGGCAGCAGCGGTTCAACAATGCCTATTATTAACAAGTCAACTTTTGAAAGACTGTTGGTGCTCCTGCCAGGAGAAGAAGTGCTAAAAATTTTTAATGAGTTGACGACAAGTTTTTTAGACTCTGTACTAAGCAATGAGCTCTATTCTCTGAGTTTGTCAGGATCAAGAAATATTTTACTCCCAAAACTCCTATCCGGCGAAGTCCGCATCCCGGATGCCGAAAAAATGGTGGAGGAACTGTCCCTATGAGCTTGGTTAGAGAACCCAAAAAGTCTGAAATCCTCATATACAAAAACCCCGCAGGCGATATTAAGATTGATGTCAGGCTGGAAAAGGAAACCGTCTGGCTAACACAAAAACTGATGGCGCAGCTCTTTCAGGTGAAACCGCAGAATATCACCATGCACCTGAAAAACATCTACTTGGAAGGCGAATTGAACCAGGAGGCAACTTGTAAGAAATTCTTACAAGTTCAGCCTGAAGGGGGCCGCAAGGTTGAACGCAAACAGAAATTTTACAATCTTGATGCGATCATCTCCGTCGGCTACCGCATAAAATCTCAGATTGCGACCCAATTCCGTATCTGGGCCACCCAGCGCTTGAAGGAGTATATTGTCAAGGGGTTTGCCCTCAATGATGAGCGTTTCAAGAGCGGCCACTCCATGAATTATTTTAACGAGCTGCAGGAACGCATTCGCCAGATCCGACTCTCTGAGCGTTTTTTTTATCAAAAGATCAAGGATATCTACACCACCTCCATTGATTATGACCCTCGGGACGAGAAAACCGTCGCCTTCTTCAAAAAGGTACAGAACAAGCTGCTGTGGGCTATCAGTGCGCAAACCGCTGCGGAATTGATCTACCGCAGGGCAGATGGTTCTTTGCCACGCATGGGCATGCAGTCGTTCGACAAAACAAACGAGGTGGACATCCGTAAAAAAGATGTCGCCATTGCCAAAAATTATCTGAGTGAAGATGAGATAAAGCTTCTCGGCCTATTGGTGGAGCAATACCTGGCCTTTGCTGAGACCATGGCCCAGCAGCACACCCCCATGTACATGAATGATTGGGTTGAACGGCTGGACACCATTATCCAACTCAACGGCCGGGAACTGCTGAGCCACGCCGGAAAGATCAGCCACACCCGGGCCCTGGAAAAATCAACTCAGGAGTATGAGAAATATCGGGCGGAACAAAAAGCCTTGAGCAGGGAGGCAAGCTTGCAGGAACTGGAGATGGACATCAAGGAATTACAGGTCATTACGTCCGGTAAGGAGGAAGGAAAGTGAAATTCACAGAAGCGAAATTGGAGCTTGCGATAATTGAGCTTCTGAAAAATGAGGGCTATCCCCATGCTTTGGGCGAGACCATCAGCCGGGAGCCGGGCGAGGTCCTGATCAAGGAAGACCTGCAACAATTTTTGGCCGGCCAGTATGCCGGCGACAACATCACCGCCAATGAGATTGACTCCATTATCCGCAAATTAGAGACCTTTCCCGCCTCGGATCTCTACGAGTCCAACAAGGCGATCATGAAGATGGTGGCCGACGGTTTTCTGCTCAAGCGGGAGGACCGCAGCCAGAAGGATCTCTACATCCAGCTCATCGACTATAAGGATCTGGCGGCGTTCCGCATCCCCAAGGCCGGCGAGGTGGCAACCGTGGTTGCCGAGCCCCTGGCGGCCTATGGGACCGGCAATAATATTTTCAAGATGGTCAACCAGCTTGAGATCTTCGGATATGAAAAACGCATCCCGGACGGTATCCTCTATATCAACGGCCTGCCCCTGGTGGTCTTTGAGTTTAAGAGCGCCATCCGCGAAGAGGCCACCATCCATGACGCCTTTATCCAGCTCACAGTTCGATATAAACGCGACATACCAGAGATCTTCAAATACAACGGCTTCTGTGTGATCAGCGACGGGGTGAACAACCGGGCCGGTTCCTTTTTTGCCCCCTATGAATTTTTCTACGGCTGGCGCAAAACCGATGGCAGTGACCTGAGCGAGAAGGACGGCATCGACTCCCTGTACACCATGGTCAGGGGCATGTTCGACCCGTACCGGTTGCGCGATATCCTCCGCAACTTCATCTATCTGCCGGATAGCTCGCGCAAGGAAGAAAAGATCCTCTGCCGCTATCCGCAATACTACGCGGCCACCAAGCT
>JAFDEW010000520.1 GCA_019310125.1 Deltaproteobacteria bacterium
TGTTTGTAATTTGTAATTTGATATTTGGGATTTCAATAAGTCAATGAACTTCCAACAAAGCAAATCCCCTCTGGGAATAACCAAAGGACTATGTTTTTCAGGGTAAAATAAATCAATCCCTATTGCCTAATATTCTGAGCAGCATAAGGAACAGATTGATAAAATCCAGATACAATGTCAGAGCACCTAAAATTGCACCTTTTCTAATGGTTCCAGCATCAAGACCGTCAGGCTGAGAAAGGGCCATGGTCCTGAGTTTCTGTGTGTCATATGCGGTCAGTCCCACAAAAACAATCACACCGATATAACTGACAATCAGGCTCACTCCCGAACTGCGTATAAAAAGGTTGACAACCGATGCTATAACAATACCGATAAGCCCCATAAACATGAACTGACCCATTGAGGTGAGGTCACGTTTCGTTGCCATGCCATATATACTGGATACAACAAAGGTTGCGGCACAAATGAAAAAAGTTGATGTAATCGAAGATCTTGTATAAATAAGGAATATTGCAGAAAGGGTCGCACCGTTTAATGCAGCGTAAAGAACAAACAGAGAGGTTGCGGTGGACGCCCGCATTCTTTGAACTTTTGCACTGATGGTGAAAACAAGAGCAAGTTCACCGATGATTAACCCGAAAAATATTATCTGATTTCCAAAGATCAATCTCATCATGGTTTGGCTGTTTGACACAAAAAATGCCACAAAACCTGTAAGTGCAAGGCCGATGGCCATCCAGTTATAGACACTTCGTATAAATTCGTTCACGCGAATTTGGGTCTGTGTCCGTTTAAGCGGAATGGATTGCATTATATCCTCCTGTATACCATTTCAGGGATATTCTGGCTGATGCGATCGAATAAATTTGACCGCCGAGAACGTTACGAAACATTGTTGAATGTAATTATCTTCCAAATAAAAGAGATTTTATATATAACACAGGAAATTGGTATTGCAAGATTAAATCGCTTTTTATTCCATTGTCAGATATCGTGAAATAGTTGACTCAAGTATGAAACCTGAGCAAACATATCAAGATTTAAAAGAGCTTGCTGAAAAACTCGGCGTGGTTGTATCCGAGCAAAATTTTCGCAGTACCGGAATAAAAGCAAAAAGCGGGTTATGTAAAGCAAAAAGCGGGTTATGTAAGGTTAAAGGAAAAACTAATATTATTATTGACAAGCAGTTATCCCTTCAAAATAAAAATGAAGTGCTTGCATCTTGTCTGAGCAAACTGCCCCATGAAAATATTTTTATGGTTCCGGCTTTACGTGAATTTTTAGATAGTTTCCATCAATAAATGGCTATTTTTCCGATAAGCGGTGTTCTCCGAGGGTGATAAAAGCGCGCTAATACAGATTCTTTGTAATAGTTTACATAATATACCTTATCAGACGTTAATAAATTTATTTATAAGCGTTCACGGGTTCAGAGTTTTGTCTTAATATATTATGTTTTGAATTTGGGATGGTTGCCTGCCTTTAGCATGGTGTTTTTAATTTTATGTTAGAGACTTGTAATTTGCTTGTAATTTGGTACGTTACCTTTTGATTTAGTTGATTTTTTATTGGATGGATTGGGATCGCTGGCTTGTTGAGGTTTTGGTTGAACGGGATTGCCAACTGTGATAGTCTTTTTTTTTTATTTTAAATATCGCTCATTTTGGTGAGATATTATATAAGATGCTCCCCCGTCCCAGGTAGATTCGCTTTGGCCGTACGTAACCGGCTTTCGTGTCAGGCGAATACCGGCCGGGTTTTACTGGTGGCATCGGAGAAGCAAACCAACTTAAGGTTAATGAACTCACACTCCGGAATTCAATACTCAGAACAATCCTACGCGGACAAACCACATATTTATACGGTTTCCGAATTAACAGCTAATGTTAAAGTATTACTTGAAGATAACTTTTCATTTATCTGGATATGCGGTGAAATATCGAATATAAGGATCCCGGCTTCAGGGCATTTTTATTTTACATTAAAAGATGAAAAAGCCCAGATAAACGCGGTAATGTTTCGTGGCCAAAACCGAAATTTAAAATTTATGCCCGAAGATGGCATGAGTGTAAAAGGAATTGGAAGGGTAAGTGTTTATGAGCCCAGGGGCGCCTATCAGATCATATTAGAATATCTTGAACCCAAAGGAACCGGAGCAATACAGCTGGCTTTTGAACAACTAAAAGAACGACTGAGTGCTGAAGGACTTTTTGATGAAAAATATAAAACCCCCCTCCCCTTTTTACCCCGAAAAATTAGTATAATCACCTCGCCTACCGGTGCTGTGATTCATGACATTCTAAAAATCGTTAACAGACGCTTTCCAAGCATTCCTATGGAAATCATTCCGGTCAAAGTACAAGGTGACGGATCTGATAAAGAGATTGTATCGGGACTTGAAACCATAAATGCTCGCTCTGATTCAGATGTTGTGATCCTTGCTAGAGGTGGTGGTTCTCTGGAAGATTTTCATGCGTTTAATTCCGAAGAGGTTGCCCGGGCTATTTTTGCATCTAAGATTCCCGTAATT
>JAFDEW010000214.1 GCA_019310125.1 Deltaproteobacteria bacterium
AATGTAAACTTACTCCCTTCCCCTAATTTACTCTCAACTTGAATACGTCCCCCTATTTTCTCAATGAGATTATGGACAATGTACATTCCGAGCCCGGTTCCCTCTTCTGATGGGCTGGTTGTAAAAAAAGGATCAAATATTTTATCTAAGATCTTTTCATCCATGCCTCTGCCATTGTCGCTGACTTCAATGATCAGTTGGTTTTCTTTTGAGTCATCCATGGAAACCACCAGGTCGACTCGTGAATTTTCATTAAACGGTGCATCAAAGGCATTTGCGGCATTGATTAAAAGATTAATCAAAATCTGCTCCAGAAGTTGTGAATCGATAGGAATCTCCGGCAGGTTTTCCGGAATATTGATATTAAAGGTTTTTACGGTTTTTCTAATCTTGCTCCAGCAAAACGCAAAAACTTTTTCAAACATCGGTTTCAGGTCATTTTTTTCATTTGGCTTATCCTGGTCCGGCTTTGAAAATACTTTTAATTCCTTAACAATGGATTTAATTTGCCTGGAACCATGTTGGATATTATCTAAAAGTTCAAAAATATCCTCACGAAATTCAGGGTAAGGCATGTGCAATATTTCCAGATCCGGATGCTTTTTTGCATATTCATCAATTATCGGTATCACCCGATTAATATAATCCCTTAAGATCGGAATATTGACGGAAATATAATTGTTCGGATTATTGATCTCATGAGCAATCCCTGATACCAGCACCCCGATGGATGCCAGCTTTTCACTCTGTATGAGCTGCTTTTCCATCCGCTTCTCTTCGGTAATATCATGGATGCGAATGATGGTGTTATCAATGTTGCCGCTATTATCTATTATCGGGTATAATGAAACCTCTTCGAATTGTTCGGAGCTTTTTAGACTTCGGCGCTCAAATGTCTGCTCCCTCCCCTCTAATACTACTTCAGGGATTATGCAGTTATCACATACTTCGCTTTGGTTACCTAATGCCACAAAACAGGGTTTTCCGATAACATGACCTGGGTTTTTTATCTTATAATAATCCAGTGCAGGCCGATTAACCGCATGAATGGTTAGCCCTTCTCCCAGGAGGATAAGCGGATCCGAGATTCCGTCAAAGATCGACTGGAGCCTATCCTTGCTTTTTCGAAGTTCGTCTTTTGTGTGCTTGAAATCAGTGATATCCTGTACCGTGCCAATCATCCGAATCGGTCTGCCGGTTTCATCGAAGAGAACTTCAGCTTCTTCATGAACAATGCGTTCCCTGCCGTCCGATAGAATGATGCGATGGTCGATGCGGTATGGCGTATTCTCATATAAGGCTTTATCAACAGACTGACCAACAAATTTTCTGTCTTCCGGATGTACGAAATTCAGAAATGTGTCATAGGTGATCTCAAATTCCTGGGGTACCCGCCCGAAAATTCGATATATCTCATCGGACCAATCCAACTCATTGGTTACAATATTCCACGTCCAGTTTCCCAGATGGGCAATGCGCTCAACCTGCGCAAGGCGCCTCTCACTTGACTTCAGTTTCATCTCCGACAAATTGTGCTCAGTCACATCTTCAACTGTCAGAAAAATCATCGGAGTTTTGTTCGCTTTTCCGGATATGCGTCGGGCGTTCACTCGCATCACCCGCCGGCCGATATCTTCAAACTCATGTTCAACTTCATAGCCGGCGAAAGTGGTATCCTTGAGGAGGATGTCCGAAATCAGTCTTCGCAGTTTGGGGATATCCCATTGTCCATTGCCCATCTCATATAATAATTGCCCATAGGTCTCTTGGGGCGTTACTTTGAAAACCTGATGAAAAGATCTATTGGCAAATATCACCTTCAACTCCGCGTCCAGCACCAGTAAAGGTTCACGAACTATCGACACGATGCGTTCAGCATGTTCACGAGTTCTTTTGATGCTTCTCTCTAACGGGCTGATGCGGCTAACTTGTTTTTTCAACTCCTTAACCGTTTGCACCAATTCTTCATATGTCGGTTTATTTGCCATTAAAAACTTTTCCAAACGCTCCGAAAAAATAAAGGCTCATACACTCTCGTTCAAACTAAAAACGGGGTCTGAGCCTTAATGTGACACATCGGGACTTACCCTGAATTAGGTTATATCGAGACCTTTGCAGAACGCCCCTTTTTGCCCAATTTCTGCGTCAGCCTCAAATTTTAATCCTCAAAATACCCAATGTATTCCTGTGGTTAAAATTATCGCCTTCCTTGAACTTAGACAAAAATTGACGTTTTGCAAAGGTCTCATAGTGTAGATCAGCTTAGAGATAGATTCTTTTTTAAAAAACCACTAATGTTATTTTGCAGAAATATCTAATAGCATGACAGGATCGAAACTGCAAATATTTTTATGGAGAAAAGTTATGAGGTTTGATGCGGTTGGAAAAGAACTGCTTTTTAAGAAAAAATGTGGTTATCTGAAGTAACAAAAGGCAGCCCTAAACAGAGCCGCCTTTTGTTACTAAGGCGTTAGATTAATTCAACTATTCCTTTTAGATTATTTTTGTTGGAGGTTCTTGCTTTGCCATGAGAACAATATCTCTTGGATTGCAAAGCTGTTTGGGCAACTCCGCCACACGCCCGCAGGACATACAAACAAAATTGATGTGTTGCAGTTTTGGTTTGCAAATATGTCTGGGATCTTTGTGTTCCAGGCCGCAATGATCACAAACATATACGTCCGTTATTGCCATCGGATCACACAGGTGACCGCAGTCCTCCGTTACTTTTCCGCAAGTTTTGCATACATGAATTTCATTTTCCATAATAGAGTTCCTTTCAAAGAAATAAAAGTTTCAACACACACAACATTCATCTAAATAAGACTATTGAAGCAAGTTCATCATATTTAACTTAAAAAGATTACTTCAAAATCCATGCCAAAGATGACAAATTGCCGATTGACCAATTGAATGTAATTTCAATTGGTTATCAATGGTCTTCAATTTTCGTGACAGAGAAAGCAAAACCAATAGAGACGCAATGAAACATAACTGTCTCAATATATATCCAGATTTTATCCAGTATCCAGAAACGAGTGTAAATCAAGACTGTTGTTTGCTAAGGTTGCTATGGCTATTTGGTTTCAGTTGTCAGGTGTCAGGTGATCCTGCTATGAAATGGTGGATCATCATTTTTCTCGGCGAGTTGGGCAGGAGCGCTGTTTGAGGAGCGCCTGGATTGGCTTCCTAACTCGTATTTCTCTTCTTGGGGCCACTTGTGCGTCAAGTCACAGACATCGATGGGTAATCGACACAACTTTTTATAGACCTCAAGATCCTCCACGTCCATAAAATTGCTATGGGTCACCTCGTTTCCCCCTTAATCCTTAACCCTGACACCTGAAACCTGAAAAAAGTTTCGGAGCCACGGTTTGTCAATAGAAAGGCATCAGCGTTTACCAACGGTCTTGATTTCCACCCTCCAGAAACCAATAACAAGCATCCGGATTTCGGCATCAAACGCACTGATCCAGAGCGCGAATCAGCATTCGCATATGGCTTTTTTCGGCCTGGGCAATGGATAAAAAGCTGTTCCGTAAGGTCTGATCTTTTTCTCGCTCGGCCATGGTTTTGTACAAATCAAAGGCAGCGTACTCCATATGAATGGCCAGCTCTAAAATTCGCAGACACGGGTTTTCCTCAATATTTTCAAGGTATGCCAGCGAGTTTGCAAGGCTTTCCCCACCTTCAAGGATTTCTCCCTCAAGGCTTTCGTAGAGTTGATCAAAGGTCATGGGAGTGCTTGACGCTTTTTCCCAGAACCCGTAAACGGTTCTGGCATGTGCAATTTCTGCCTTGGACAACTGCTCCAAGGTCGGAATAATCGAATCAACTGCAAAGTTTTTTAGAATATAAGTATAAAATCGCCAGGCCCCTTTTTCCAGGTCCATGGCGGTAAGCAAAAGTTCCTCTGGTGCTTTGGTTTTATCAAAGACCTGTATTTTGGGAAATCCTTTCAGGGTCCTGCCTTCCCAGGAGAGCATCCCTCCTTCCAGATTGTATATTGTTTTTTCAGTAATACCTTCTTCAGAAAACATGGATGCCGCAGCCAGAGAGCGACCCCCACTGTGGCAGTAGAAAATAACATCCCTGTTTGCAGGCAAACCGGAAAAATAGGATAAGAGTTCATTCAAGGGAATAAACTTAGACCCTGGGATGTGGCCTTTTGTGTATTCATCCGTCTGCCGGACATCCACAAGCAGGTACTCCTTTTCATTTTGGGATTTGATAAATTGCTTCAATTCTTCGGCTGTAATATCTTCAAATTCCGAATCGTACATTTTTTACCTCCTTTCAGATATACCTTTGCTGCGGTTATACCACCGCGCAATCACCTCCGGGGCAATACCCATAACATACGCTGCAATCACCAGCTGGTTGATTAACGTGGTTTTCAATATGCCAAAGTTTTGCCAGCGGCGGGCAGAGGTGAAAACAGGTACGGGTAATAGTATTATGGTTCCTTTTTTTTGCAAACGCCGGATCAGTTCAAAATCTTCCATTATCGGAATATCCGAAAATCCCCCCAATTCATGAAAAAGCTTTGTGGAGAGGAAAATCGCCTGGTCCCCGTAAGGCATTTTTAAATATCGGGATCGCCAGTTTGCAAGACGCTCAATAAGCCGAAGGCCCGGCGTAGGCGAATCCATACGAAGTTCGAATGCGCCGGCAACCATTTTAGGTTGTTTGAAGCTGTTAAAAATAACGTTTTCGAATTTTTCCGGCAGCCGTGTATCGGCATGAAGAAAAACAAGTACATCACCCGTGGCTTGATCAGCGCCCCGGTTCATTTGTCGTGCCCGTGGCGGGGCACTGGTGATAACGCTTGCCCCCAATGATTTCGCAATCGACATGGTATCGTCATGACTTCCTCCATCCACGACAATGACTTCCTTTTTATTCCCGGGACCGATACTTTCTATGGTATTTGCAATATGATCCGCTTCGTTTATGGCCGGTATGATAATTGAGATGCGATTGGGATTGAAAACACTAGGGGGTGTATGTTGTGACCGTTCCCGGATCATAAGATCCTCAGGGTGATCTAAATAGGGTAAAACTCAATCCCGAATGTGTTGCAATTTTTATTGTTTTTTCGAGAACATCGCCTGCTCCCCAGTTTATACCGCTAAACAAATCCGGGATGGCTTTTGTTAGAGAATTCTTTTGCAGCCCGATCAAATAATAGCCGCCGTCTTTGGCCGGACCCAGCGCCATATTTTTTTCTTTAAGGACGCCAAACGCTTTTTGAATGATACCCTCTGTTATATCCGGGATATCGGTGCCTATAATCACAGCCGTGGTTGCCCCGGCTCCAAAGGCATCTTCCAAAGAACGTTTCATGCGCTGTCCAAGATCGCCACTGCCCTGGGGGCGATACTCAAAATCCTGGCCAAGCCAGGTTTGCATTAGATGTTTATCCCCACCCTCATAACGGATCTCAACGCTCAATTCACGTCGTGTTGATAACCTTTTTACCTGCAACAGCGTGTGTTCCGTCATTTGGCGCTGAAGATCCGCAGCCCCTTCTGCTCCCAAAAGAGGAATAAGCCGGGTCTTGGTGGTTCCCGGTTCCGGATAACGGGTGAAGACAATCAAATGTTTTTTGAAATTTATTGG
>JAFDEW010000215.1 GCA_019310125.1 Deltaproteobacteria bacterium
CGGAAGCCTGTCATCGGTCAACAGCACGCCGGAAACCGAGGTTTGGCCGGACAACGCCTTTTTGAACAGCGCACGGTCTCCGGGGCCGAAATCTTGCGCTTCCCATCGGGTAGATGCAATGGGGTTTCCCTGTTCGGAAATCAGGGAAACACACATAAATTCAGTATTCTTGTGGGTAAAGGCGGCCAGGGCCATCTTTTTTTGCCATGGATCCAGTTTGGTGGCGGACATGGCCAAAGAGAGGGTTTCAAGCCCCCGGCGCGCATGTTCCATGAAAATCCTGATCTCACCGGCCGAGCTTTTGATGATATTCCCGTAATCCTGATCGATGGTCTTTTGAAGATACCCATAGCTGGTCCAGGTTAAAATAACGCTGGTAATTAGGATGGACAGGATAATAAAGGGAAGGACAAACAAAAGGAACTTATAGAGTATTTTTGTTTTGCGAGATCTCTTCATCACACCAATATTTCCTGACGGTCTCGTAAAAAGTCCAACTTCTGCGTTGTGCTGCATTTCGCAATCATTCAACGTACGAAAAACGAAACCGTCTAAATCGGACTTTTTACGAGTTCATCATTTCCTGAATCTCATATGAAAATGAATGAGAATCTTTATAATTCTGAACTAAAGGCAGACTATGGCGTCACCTCTAAGTGCCTTGTTGAAGCTAAGCGGAAATCCCGCTATCGGGTCATATGAAAGCCTCCGACTCGTGCAAAATTCAGTAGATGGTCCCAATATTTCCCAAAAAGAGGTGGGTTGACGCCTTTTCTCCTTTAATCCATATGTCGACATTTTGCAACAGAATTGAATTTGACTTTTTACGAGTTCACTAAATTTGAATGACGCGCAAAACCGCTTGCCTTCACCAGCATTGATGCTGCCAGCATGAGCAACGCCCCGACCAGCAATAGGGAACCGGTATCCAACAGTTTTAACACCAATACGCTCCCCAGAATTCCTCCGAGATAGCAGGTACCTCTTAAAACCATAAGTGCGGATAAGATTTTACCGGCGTGGGGTGCCGGGCTGTTTTTCTGAATCAAACTTTCAAATAATACGTACATAAAGGTAAAGCCGCATCCAAACAGAATCATAAGCCAAGAGAGTTGAAATGGGGGCGTGAACTTGCCCAGTACGGCCATTGCCGCCGACAAAGTAAAAAAACAGACGATAAGAGCGCGCCGGAGACAAAAGGCCGCCGACCATCGAAGCAGCAGCGTGGACAGAAAAGCGCCCGCCTGATACAAAGACATGAGAAAACCCCACTGTGAAATATCCCCTCCAAAGCGATCCTTGAAAAGCAGGGGAAGGGAAAAATTTAAAATCCCGCCGCCCAAAAGGACAAATCCTAACATGATAAAATATATTCCCAGATTGTAATTGTTGTTGAAGATCACGCGGTATGATGAAAACCAATTTCGCCGGTTTTGCGGTTTAGAATTCGGAATAGGTTCACTTTCCAGGACAGCAGCATTTCTCTGAAGCATGACAACAGCGCAAATAGCGATCAGAAAAATAAGCCCGGCTATTCCAAGCGCCGCACGTTTCCCGATTTGGGTGATTGTCCATCCTACAATAAAGGGTGATATAACGGCCCCGGCGATGGCCACCCTTTCGTTCAGGGCGTTAAAGGAAATCAGTCGGTTTCCGGGAACCAAGAGGGGAATAATGGTAAGCCTAGCGATAGTGAATAAAAGTGACGTGCAAATGAATAAAAGATATATGGCAATAACCGCTTTCGGCAAAATGCTGAGAATAAGGGCTGCGACCAGTAGGCATTTACACACCAAGGTTCCTGCCAGACATCTGTCGGGACCGATCCGATCAACCAGCAGACCGGCAAAAGGACTCAATAAAATAGACGGTGCCTGCTCGACCGCACTCATCCATAACAGATTTGACAGGCAATCACCTTCTTTAAATATGAGCAGATCAAAGAGGGTCAAACTGACAAACCGCTTTCCAAGATCTGCCCAAAAATCGGCGGCGATGATCAGATACTGCCTTTTCACGATGCCTGCCCATTGCTGCGAAAGCCATCCTGAGATAATGCCGCGAACACTTGTGCCCGGATATAGTCCTCCAGCAGGCTGCGGTAGATATCATAGTGACAGTCGATACCGTTAAAATCATTCTGCCGGGTAAGGGCCTGAAGCCGGCATCCACCCATGCACAGGGGCAGCAGCTCGCATTGTTTCAGGCACTGATCGGGCAGCTTGCGATTCAAAAGCTGTGATTCAGCGACAAAGTCGATGCCGGTTAAGACGTTGCCGTAAGCCATTTCACCGCCCTGGAGAGAGGGACAGGGGATGATTGAGCCGTCCGTGTCAAAGACATAAATGGAGCGGAAATCTGCCATACAGAGGTTCGAAGGGACGCTTCCGTTTACCGAAAGCCCCCGCCGTGCGGCCTCTTGTTTTAAAAACAAGAAGTTATCTACCTCACCCATGCCTGCACAAAATTCGCCATTACCTCGTTTTTCCAGAATTGGGGTAAAGGCAATATCTTCCACCCGGATATTCCTGCGGTTCATATCATTCAACATTTCCGGAATCTGCTCAAAATCACGTGCCCCTGCGTCGTACTGACATTCTATGCGGATGGGAATGGATCCGGAAATCTTCTCCAGGTTTTTCATAATCGTCTCATAGGTTTTACCTCCGCCCACGTAAGGCCGAAGGCGATCATGCACCTCGGCCGGACCGGCAAGGCTGACCCGGACCGCCGTCAGGCCGACGGCTTTCAGTTTGGAAATGACTGTTCTGGTAACAAGTGTGCCGTTGGTCGTTATGGTAAAGCCGTAATCAATACCCCTGCCTTTACAAAAGTAAAACCGACGTGAGGCGCTCTCTATAATCATATCTAAATTCATCAGCGGTTCTCCGCCGAGATAATCGTCTCTGACCTGCTGCGGGTGATTTCTTTTGATCTGTTCGAGGTAGAAATTGTCTATTTCATAGGCGGTTTCCGCAGTCATGTCTTTGGCTTCAGGGTCCAGGATGCAGTAAATGCACCGGTTGTTGCACCTGCGCGTCACCAAAATTTTCGACCGCATTGTGTTGAAATCGTGTATGTGCCGCTGCCTCCATTCCTTGAACACCACGGTTTCGTCAACATCTCCCCTTATAAGGATTCCTTGTTGAATCAACTGTCCAACGGTTTCAGCATCTACCGTCGGGGCGCTATTTAGGATGTTCATCCATTTCGATCCCGGTATTAGAATAAGTGCTTCTGTCAATGTGCTATATACAGCGATGAGTTCATCCTTCCTGTCTTGGACAGGCAGAGCCACCGCAAATCTCGATAAGTGATATCCGGTCATGATAAGTTTTCCTTTTTAATAAAGTCCCCAGAGAACCCGGACTTCCCCGGGGAAATTAAGGTTGTTTATTCTTTAGTTGCGGGAACTCGGACCACCTTTGCAACAGCCCATTCCCGTCGCTCTAACCGCATATATACCCTTGTTAATGAACATCATCGTCTCTCACCTCCTTCTTCGTGAATTTATCTCCAGGTCACCCAGATGACCGCAGCTGACATATGATAGTTCAATATGGGTGCCAAAATACAAAGTTGGAGAGAGAAACTTTTTATCTGCCTGTTATCGAAGGATAAAAATATTTTTTCTACAGGAGAATCAATCGGTTTTTTAAGAGAAGAAGTTCGAACTTCCGAAGATAAGTTCGAACCAAATAGCGATAAGTATGAACTTGCATTAGCCGTTTATTTGGGAATGGAAAGCCAAGTCCTTGGAATCGGATAGGAATTGATTCGCTCGGATAAAATTGAACGATGGAAAGTTCAATTTTGAAGACGGAGTTATTCGTGTCTAAGCGTGGCGTATCTTAAACGATGAATTCCCTCATGGCTCAGGGAAAATTGGTGCGGCAAATAGAATCGTTTGGACATGGCATCGATGGCTGTTTTCTGGAACAAAAAAGTGCCGGGCTGTAGAGATGTAATGAGGGCATCTATTTCGTAAAAAAATGCTTTCTGTTTTTCCGGATCTTTTTCTTCAAGACCTTTTTTGATCAGACGAGTCACTTCGAGATGTTTGAAAAAGCTGGCACATGACTTCCTCTGGGCGACCGGAGACCAGATTGTTTGTATGAATTCAGGGTTTCGATAAGCACCGTTCAGCTCTGTTACCACGGCCTCAAAATCGATATTTCGGTTCCTTCTTCTTTGTATTTCTTCGAAACAAAGCGCCTGGAGTCTCGCCCTTATGCCAATATCATTAAGACAAAGCTGAATATAGCGGGCAACTTTTTTCTCGATCTGGCATTCCTTATAAACAAGGAGGGTAAATTCAAAGGGCTTTCCCCTATTGCGAAGAGAGCGACTCTTGCCGTCAAGAGTCCAGCCGGCCTCTTTTAAAAGGGCAAGGGCCTTTTGCGGGTCAAAGGGCACCGGCTTTACCTCAGGATTGTGATACGGCGAGTCAACCCCCATGGGGCCGTTGGCAACCTTGCCATAGCCACCCAAAATGTTTTCGACAATATACCAGCGATCAATCGCAAGTGACAGAGCCCGGCGGACCTTTGGGTCTGAGAACAGCGAATCATAAGGATTATAAAGCAGAATCGTATAAAAACGCAGCGTGTATTGATCAAAATAAAACCTGTCTTGGTAGTTCTTCATCATCTTTAAGTTTTTGGGTGTGATTTCCTGGACAATATCCGTTTTGCCGGCAAGGAGTCTTGTCCATGCCTTTTCCCTGTCCGGTTGGTAGCGGAAAACAATTTTGTCCAGAGGTGGTCGTCCATTGTAAAAATCGTCGTTGGCTTCAAGGACGACCATTTTATTATTTTCTCTATACTTGAATTTAAAGGGGCCGGAGCCGATGGGATGATGAAAATAATCAATCTCCTCGTCGTGCAGATATGGAGTGATCTCAAAATCCCATATCTTTTGAAGCATTAAAGAATCTTCTTTCTTGAGGTGGACACGAAAGGCGGTATCGGACAACAGAGAGATCCTTTCGATTACCGATTTTAGGTCAGGTTGTATATTCTTTAGCTGCTTCTCAAACGAGTATTTCACATCATTTGAGGTAACCGGCCGCTTGTTGTGAAACACCGCATCGCTTCGCAGGTGAATGGTCCAATATAATTTATCAGGATCAAAGGCCCAACTGACCGCAAGGTCCGGTTCAAGTTCCCCCTTTGCATTGGGAACGAAAAGATAGCTATATAATAAAGGGAAAATATGGTTTGAACCGGAAAATTTGACAGCGTTAGGATTTAAGGATGTAAACGGAGCGGTTACATCATATCTAAGCACATTTTTATTGGATAGAGCCATTCGTTCGCGAGGGCCGTCAGATTTACCGCATGAAACCATAATCGCAGCAAAGAGCAGACCAAGCACGATTAAGCTAACAGTTTTTCGCCGGTGCAATAAAACGCCCGGCAAGCC
>JAFDEW010000216.1 GCA_019310125.1 Deltaproteobacteria bacterium
TATAACTTAGGTACTAATTTTCTCTTGGTGTTAGCACATAGGTCAATTTTATCCTGTCCTTTGACCCGGATGCAATTTTAAGCGATGCAGGATTGAGAGCCAGGCTAACTGTTGTGCTTCCTGTTTTGTTAATGTTGTCAAGGGGAATTTTTTCCGTGTATAGAGTTGAGATGTTTCCCAGTATGCGTTTCCCTCCGATTACCTCAACCTTCTCAGGGGCAATCTTTACTTGCGAAAGAATGATATTTTTCGGTAATTTTCCAACCCAGTCAACCTGTACGGGCAGTTCTTTTGTAATGGTTTTATCTAAAGTTACTTCAACAACAGGTGGCTCAACCTTGCTTAGAAAGATCCCCGGCGGCAGGGAAATGTTTTCCTTTGTAATGGAAAAGATATTGCTGCCGATAACAGCATTTCCAAGATCAAGCCGCACCTGGACCTGGTCCGGTTGAACAGATTTTATCAGGGCCCCTGACCCCCCCAGTTGAAGTCGGACGGTATTGACGGAGGTGTCTACAATTTCAATTCCCGGATCATGTTTTGTGTATTCCACCGGAATTTCAAGGGTAATCAACGTGTCCAGTCCTTTTGAGAAGCTGAACCACATACCTGTTATAAATAAAACGGAAATTAGGGCAGCTATGCTGATTTCAAGTTTTTCTTTGCGCAGATTGGCCGGCTCTTCTTCGGTTGTACCCATATGTTTCTGTAATGCTATTACAAGTTCTGTATTGTTATTGATCTTCGTAATTTTGGAATTTTTAGCAATCAGTATATTTCCGGTTTCTTCGGATACCAAGATAACCAATGCATCTGTAGACTCAGACACTCCGAGCGCCGCCCGGTGCCGCGTACCGTAATGTGAAGGCAAATCATTTCTGTGTGACAAGGGAAGAATAACCCCCACTTCAGTAATGCGGTTTCCCTGAATTATGGCTGCGCCGTCGTGGACCGGATTGTCAGGCCAGAAGATGCTTGTGATCATTTCTTTGGATACCCGTCCTCCCCAGGGAATTCCGCCCTGCAGGATATCCTGCAGATCTTCCTTGGCCGGAAAAACAATCAAGGCTCCGTGATGTTGTTTAGATAATGCGTTGACGCCCTCTAAGATGATTTCTATGGGTGTTTGAACAGATTGTTGCGGGAATCCCCAGAGAATGGCCTTTAGATTTTTTGCCTGAAGAACATTACTGATTTCATTTCTGAAAATAATAATGATAATAAGGGCGGCGACAGCGGTGATCCCCTGCATGGCCCAGCTGGTTAAAATTAGACCGAAAAAAACAGCTATTCGTTGAAAGACCCATAGAAGCGCAATGCCGGTAAGCACCCTGAAGACATAGGTCCCTCTGAAAAGGACATAGAGGCGGAACAGGATGTAGCTGTTTAACAGGATATCAATGAGATCCTGCCATCGAAACTGTGCAAGAAAAGACATAAATACGTCTCAGAGTTTCCTTTTTTGGACACAGATGAACACAGATTACAAAGATTCTTATATTAAGAAATAAAAATATTATCTGTGTATATCTGCGAAAATCTGCGTCCTATTTAACTTGGTTCCAATTATACTAATCCGTGATAGTGAATCTTACCGTATGAAGAATATTCTCTTTCTGATCGGTGATCTCAACTCGCCAGGGGCCTTTATCAGTTTCTCGAAGCTGAATACTGCTGTAGGTGGCCCAGCTCGGGGGCTGAAGCGTCAGCCTTTTTTTCGTGCTCGGTTTATCTTTGTGAAACCATTTGTGGTAGATAAAAGTTTCTTTGGGGACCCGGCCGAATGAGGTAAAACAGGAGACTTTTCCGATTTTAATGGAAAAAACAACGCCCTGGTTTTTTGGTGTAAAGTCTTTTATTTCTTCACACATTACCGCATAATCCAGGACCGGCTCTTTTGGTTCCCGGGTGAGAAGAGAATCCTGGTTGTTTTGAGGCAATACCTGTGAAGCGAGCAATAAATTGTAAAAAATCAGCACAAATACGAATAGATAAAGTTTATATTTTGTGCCCATGTGATTCGGCCTTATTTTTTAGGGAAGAGGAAATAAACGTATTGGAATTTCTATTCCGCATACCATCTACCGGAGATGTGGGACATCCGGGGTAAAAATGATGGAATAGTGGAATAACCATCAAAAACCTAAAGGGTGCATTGCCAGTTTGTTAATAGCTTTCCAAGACTTTTTGGTTTCAGGTGTCAGTGTTCAGGTTTCAGGTCTGGCGATTCCTGACACCTGAAACCTGACACCCGAATCGGTAATGCTCCCAACCTAAAATATCTGATATTCAGATTTTATCAAGTAAAAACATTTTTAATGAGCATGCCAAGCAAAAAATCTTTAACACCCGGCTCACAGGGAATTTGTTTTTATAAGTCTTTTATAATAAAAGCTATTCTTTTTTATAGACGCTGGGTTTGATATATTTCAAGCAATGATCTAAGGTGCTTAAGCTCTCGGCGCCGCCGATTATAAAATGCCCCCCCTGCTTTAAAACCTTAGACAGCTTACGTATGACAGTTTCTTTGGTGGGAGTATCAAAATAGATCATAACATTTCTACAGAATATGATATCAAAGATTTTTGAAGGAGGAGAATCTTTCAAGAGATTGAACTTTTCGAATTTTATCATTTTACTGATATGTTGTTTAACTCTCACATGGTCTTCCCATTTGCCCATCCCTTTTTGAAAATAACGCTTTATCATATGGTTGGGTATATTTGATAAACACTTTTTGGGATATATGGCTCTTCTGGCTCTTTCTAAACAGGAATCTGAAATGTCTGTTGCCAGTATGGACGGCTCGAATCCCAATTCCATACAATATGTTAGCAAAGAATATGGCTCTTCACCGCTTGAAGATGCCGCACACCATATATCCCTGCACCTTTTATCAAGGTACTTAAAAGTTTTTGACTCTCTAAAGAAGTAGGTGTGATTGGTGGAGATGGCATCAAGAAAAGTATTTAATTCATCAGGGTCGTTTTCAATTATCGAAAGATATTTATCGGGCTGAACGCCGAGCTTTCTAATCCGTTTCCCAATCCTGGCATTCAGCAATTGTGATTTTTCTTCAGTCAGCTTAATACCGGATTCGTTATAGACGATTTCGCAGTACCTTTTGAATAGTCTTTTTGTCATATTTGCCAATTTTTGAAACTCCGGAAAAATTTATCAGATAATAGGGATTTCAATCTTCAATCATTTTAAGTGCGGTTCTTGTAACATCCCCAATACTCACCACCTTGTCTGCGGCTCCGAGTTTAATGGCTTCCTTGGGCATACCGAAAACCACGCAGCTTTTCTCATCCTGTGCAACGGTTCGGGCGCCGGCCTTTTTCATTTCCAGCAATCCTACGGCACCGTCCGATCCCATCCCGGTCAGGATAATACCCACGGCGTTTGCACCTGCATAATTAGCCACCGATCTGAAAAGAACATCCGCAGCAGGGCGCTGATGGTGGACCAGCGGTCCCTTTTTGACTTGAACATAATATTTCGCACCGCTTCTTTTCAGCAGCATATGAAAATTTCCGGGGGCAAGCAGAGCCTGGCCGTTTGCAACCGAATTCCCATCATTGGCCTCTTTGACCGTTATCTGGGAAAGGGAATTCAGCCTTTCCGCAAAAGAGGTGGTGAAATTGGCGGGCATGTGCTGAACGATAACAATTCCGGGGGAATTGGGAGGCATAGCGGTAAGAACCGTTTTGATGGCCTCGGTCCCGCCTGTTGAAGCGCCTATGGCGATTATTTTGTTGGTCGAAGTGGTCAGGGCGCGGGATAGGGTTACCGGTTTTACCGGCTCGGATCTGTTCATCGATTTAATCCGCTCTGTAACATTCACTCTTGCAACGGCCCGGATCTTATCTGCCAATTGAACACTCATATCTCCTACCGAATAGGCGGCGGAAGGCTTTGAGATCACCTCAAGTGCTCCGCTGGCCAGAGCTTCCAGGGCCATTTTTCCCCCTTTTGGGGTGAGGGAACTGACGATGATTACCGGAAGGGGATAATATTTCATAAGTTTTTTAAGGAAAGTGATTCCGTCCATGCGGGGCATTTCGATATCCAGAGTGATAACATCCGGTTCAAGTTTAACGATCTTGTCTCTGGCCACATACGGATCAGGGGCCGTACCGATGACTTTAATACCTTTTTCACGGGACAGCTCGTTACTAAAAACCTTTCGAACCACCGCAGAGTCATCTACAACCAGAACTCTTATATCTGTTTCCATAACTTACCTTTTAATTGAAATGCCTAAAATGCCTAAAATGATCTAAAATGCCTAAAGTTAAACAAGTGGTTATTTTTTCTTGCCGATAGATGTGAATATGGCAAGCAATTCGCTGCATTCATCGTATTCGGGTTTAATTTTATCCCAGTTTAGCCAGTCTATTTCTACAATTACTTCAAGCCAGTATTGTGTTTCACTGGCCTCACTTTCACAAATCTTGATCTTGTTTTTAAAATCAGCCCGACTTCTGGATCGGTTTGCTTCACGTTAATTAGCACCGACGGAAGTTCCGCATTTTGTAATTTGATTCCTTATAACCAGACCCTCTGGAGTGCCGGGTAATGTCGTTGATAAACGGATTATCTGTACTGCAAATTTGCGAGTACGCTTTTCAAGATCTTTAGCGAATTGTTTACGCTCCATTTTTTCCTCAATTTTAGGCATTTTAGGCAATTTAGCTCATTTTAGGCATTCTTAATGTTCATTTGAAACGCCAGATAATTTTCCAGGGTCTCAATGACAACGGAAAATCTTTTTTCAGAATCAGATACCTCCTTAAGAAAATCATTAAACGTGACTAATTCGGGAACCCCGAGGTCGAACACAACATCCGGATCGTACCTACTAAACGTGTTGCCGATAATCATATTTATGATTTCTTTGACGGTTCCATTGGTTTGATCATCGGAGATTTCTTCTTCATCTTTTCCCATAAAGTCGGCGGTGATAGATACTGCCGATTTTTTGGGGATACAAAAAATCGCGTAACCGGACAAGGGACCGCTAAAATTCAATTTTGCAGCTACAATTTGATCTTTTCCCATGGTCCATAGATCACGAATATCTGCATCATTATGAAAAAAATCCAAAGACAAAAAAAACATGGTTTCCAGAACCTCAGAAATCGAGTTCTTCATCGCCGTTGTCATATCTTTGTTTTTCATCTTCCGTTGCTCCCATTACATGCTTTAGTTTTTCTTTGATTTGTTCGGGTGTAAACGGCTTTTTGATATAATCCGTTACCCCTTTTGCCATAAACTCTTGGACCCTTTCCCTGCTTCCTTCCGTGGTGATCATTATAGCGGGAATTGACTTGAGGTTTTCATCTTTATTCATTTTTTCCACAAGCTCCAGGCCGTTCATATGGGGCATATTGTAATCTGTCAGAACCAGATCGATCCATTCATGGTGTAATACTTTCAATGCGTCATGCCCATCCATGGCTTCGAAAAACTGCCCTACGTTGAACCCGGATGCTTTGACCACCTTTTTTATAACCGCACGCATGGGAGTGGAGTCATCAACGATTAAAATATTATAAGCCATTGTTTTTTCTCCAAAATTAAATATTTAAAATGGTCTAACCTCCAACATCTATATATTGATCATTGTTTCCAGCTGTTTTAATTTTTCGACAAAACCGGCAATGATTTTCTGAAAGTCCCTTTCCGTGAGTTCCAAACTTTCCACCACTTTCCGGTGAAACCTGTAAGCCAGACCATCCGATCCCACACCGATTCCCATCATCATGCAGATCGTGTCCGCCATATAGACAATTGAAGATTCAAACTCACTGATTGAGGATTCCTGTGGACGGTGATGGTGTCTAATGATTTCAACCAGTTTTGGACTGAAACTCCAGTTTTCGGCCACCATTCCGCCAAGCTCTGCGTGATCGATACCGATCACCTGTTTTTCAGCCTCCTTGAAAGTAAAGTTTTGTTCAGTGACCAGAGCATTGATTTCATCAAAAGAGTCCTTTACATACTGGCTCAGAATTACTTTGCCGATATCCTTTAACAGTGCGGCTGTGAATATCAGGTGAGTTTCTTTTACCCCTTTTTTCTCGGCAAGCTCACGGGCGATCAAGGCGGAAAAAACCGAGTTTTTCCAGAGTTCACCGGCTTCAAGATCGTATCCATCTTGCGCTGTTTGTAAGTTTTCGCCACTGGCCGACAAAAGAACAAGATCGACCACCTGGGCCATACCCAGATACACAATGGCCTGATGTACGGAATCGAACTTTTCCGGCAGCCCGAAATATGCGGAATTAGCCATCTTTAACAGGTTGGCGGTTACGGCAGTGTCATAAATAATGACATTAGAAAGATCGTTCATGGAACTTTCAGGATTTTCGGCAATAGACATTACCTTGCTCGCAACCTGAGGAATGGGTTTTAATCCGCCTATTTTTTTTATGATGGATTTTATGTCGCTCATATCTTTCTTTCTCCCCTGCCCGAAACTTTTATCCACGTATCCCCGTTGTTGACCGCCAGCCTTATGGTTCGGTTCACCGTATCTCCGACATCCTTGTAATCGATGATCACATTATTTTTGTGAAACATTTTGCGCACGGCAATATCATTCCTTTTGCCGATGTTAAAAAATCCTTTCTGGTCCAGAACCTGTGATCCTCCAACCACAATAACTTTCATCCTCTGTTTCTTGGCACCCAGTTTATAAGCGGCCTTGAAAAGGGCAGGGATGCCGGTATCGGCAAACATATACGGATTTTTTCTGGCTTTTTCCTGATCCAGACTCGCTTCCGGGAGCATATAGTGAAGCAACCCTCCTACCCGTGCCACGGAATCATAGATTGCAACACCGATACATGATCCCAGAGAATAGGTAACGAGAATCGTTTCCCTGTCGTTACTGACTTTCATATCTGAAACGCCTACTATCAGGTTCATAGCAATATCCTATGAGTATTTATCATTGTACTTTTGTTATTTGCCTGCCCAGTGAAAATTTTGCCCAATAAAATGTTTGCCCCGTTAAATTCGCAGACCATTTAACCGGGGCCAGGTCTATTTCGCCGGAGCGAAGTCTTTTTCAACAGGGTGACTGATTATCGCTCTTTGCCTTCTGTCATCAGTTAACGCATCATTTTCGCTTTAAGCGGGATCTTTGTTTCTCTTCCGTCTCCCATTATTGCACCGCCGGCGATTCCTTTTGTATCTTTTAGGGTATCCCCCAGGCTTTTTATGACAACTTCCTCTTTGCCCAGCAATTCATCCAGAAACAGGCACATCCGGCGGCCTTCGTGTTCCACTACGACAACCAAACCTTCCCAGGGGTTGAATGAATCGCTTCTTATACTAAATATCTGATTCAGACGAATAAGGGGAATAAGCGTTCCCCTTGACAAAATCATTTCTCCTTTCCTCGCAACCGTGGAATACTGCTCTTTGGTCGGCCGTAATGATTCCAGAATTGAAAGGGCCGGAATAATGTATCTTTCCTTTCCCACCCTGACGAGCATTCCTTCCATAATGGCAAGGGTTAAGGGGAGACGAATGATAAAGGTTGACCCCCGGCCGGGCCTGGAGTTGATTTCAACCTTACCCCTTAGCTTTTCAATGGCTTTTTTGACCACATCCATGCCCACCCCCCGGCCGGAAACATCGGTTACTTGTTTGGCCGTGGAAAAACCGGGTTGAAATATCAGGTTGTAAATTTCAGATTCACAGAGTTTGCTCTCATCGGTT
>JAFDEW010000021.1 GCA_019310125.1 Deltaproteobacteria bacterium
ATTCCAGTATCAGTAAACAGGTGATGAAGTATGTATGTGTCATCAACAACATTTTTAATTTGCTTTACCAGATCCTTTATTCCCGGATTAAGATCCGGGTGATTCACGGGACATGCGAGAAGCGGAAATCGGTCATGAAACTGCATACGGGCGCGAAGCAATTCGTGTGCGATATCCACGAATTCCTCAGCAGCGCTTTTGTACCTGATTTCAACATGCTGTGACCGGTCATCGAAGTCCATCCGTGAGCGCTCGGTCATGCCATCATCCTGGATGAATACGATCGGCACGACATTAGAAACATGGCTGTAGAGTTGTTTTGCGTACTCGGTCTTAAAATTGTAAGTCATCTTTTCATCTCAATATTAGGTGTTAGACAGAAATCTTAGGGTTATGGGGAATCCTCATTTCAAATGTTCTTCCGTGTACAAGGAAAGCTCAATCATCCGTTCAAGGAGTTCGTCTGTGGGCAGTCCTGGAAAATTTTGACGAACCAGTTCTTTGCAGAACAGGCGGCAAATATAGCGAAGCTTGCGGCTTTTCTGCTTGCCGGCATACACGAAGTCCCTGTGTCCGTTGTTGATTACGATGACATTCTTATCCGCATCGAATTTTGAACGCCACATCTCTCCCGGAGCCCGACGATACGTATATCCCGGCAGCCCTTTACGCGTTCCTCCGGCCCCGGCCGATGGGTCCATGAGTGAGTCGGTGATGGTTATCAGGGCCTCATCCGTGCATTCCGTATCCCCCTGGCGCACGACCACCTTCAATGAGGTCAGACACGGCTCTGAAGGCGCAATAAAAACCACTGATTCATCATCGCCGCCCTGGAGTTGACCCTCTCCATCGATTATTTCCCAGCGATATACCAGATTCTCCAAAACGGTGCGTCGTGAGCGATCCCGGCACACCGAACGATATTTCTTGCGATTGTCAACCGGGACTACGCTTGACTTGGGCGAAATCAGCACACTGAACAGCGGTCCGGCAAACTCAAAAAACTCCATCTGCCTTCTTTGATCGCCGTCAAGTTCCGGGGCGTCTTTGTGCGCATCATCTTCCCGGCCATCCCCCTCACGGGCAGTCCCAATCATGGGTCCCGAAGAAAAAAGAGACGCCTTCTTTTTTTTGCCTTTTCCGCCATGAATATCGAACCAGTCATATTCTTCCTCCGGAAGACGCAAAAACGCCTCCCTGAGAGCGCGTTGCACCTTGCGCAAAATTTGCCGACTGGACCGTTCCTCTTCCGCCTTTCGCTGCTCTTCGATCACCTCCTGCAAACGCTTTTCAACCGGCTCCATGGCCTTACAAAAAGCGTCAAACCGTTCATCCTGAATGATTCCCTGACGAGTCCCCGGCGTAAGATTAAGGAACGAAGCATCAATAATCCCCTGAAGGTACCCCGCGTTCCACGGCTCTTTCTGAAAATGATCCAGTTCGACAATGGACGGCAAAACCCGCGTACCGCGTCGATACAATCCCACCTGGTTGGTGGAAGCGGGATCGCTGAGGTACAGTTCCAGATAGATATCACCCGACTCGGTCTCGGCAGGTCTCAGGTCATGGAGCAAACGCCCGGTATACTGTCTCGGAACCACAAGATGCTCTGTCCGGCTTGTCCGGTCCACAACCTCTATTTTTACTCCCGACTCCTTGATCCGGTCCCTGAGTTCGGACGCGAGGTAGCGCTGGATCTTCTCCCCGGTCAAGAGCCGCAGCCCCGGCAACAGGGGATGGACCATCAGGTCCGTCCCTTTGAAGGGGATCAATACACGTTTCTTAAAAACCGAGAATTCCGGTGCGTTCTTGGCCATGGTCATTTCGTATGTACTTCCATCGGCTCCACAACAGGTAATACTGAGGTTCTGGCCAACCGTCCAGAAACTGAGAAGACCGATGCCGAATTCGCCCTGAATTCCCTCTGCGCCCTTGGCCTTTAACCGTCGCTTCACGGAATCACAAATGTGCGTTGCCACGTGCCGAAAATCGGGCAACCCTTTTCCATCTCTGGGTATTCCTTCACCATTGTCGCTGACCTTGAGATAGAACTCACCTTTCTTCTTTCCTCTCGTGATCACGATGTGCCTGGCCCGTGCATCAATGCTGTTTTCCACAAACTCGGCGACTGCTTTCAGCGGATTGGCCTGGGAACTGGCGATGATGCTAATCGCATTCCAGTGATCCGCTATGCGTAACTTTCCGGCACTTGCGCCTTTTTTTCTTTTTTTTAGAGTGGATCTGGCCATTACTGATCCCTCGGTTCTTGTTTTTTGTTGTTGCTTTGTTTCAATGTTATAGACTCCATCAGCATAAAAAATGGATTGGATTTTGCTTAGAAGTAGGTTCAAAACCTTTAATCAGGTTCAAAGTTAAGGCGGAGCGAGGGATTCAACCGCAGGAATATATTTAATATTTCGAGTATTGAATCCCTCGGTCCAACACAGAAATTGGGCCTGAGGGAAGGTTTTTAAACCACTTCTAGAACATTTTAAGAAGATAATGTCAAACCAATGCGTTAATCCAAGCTTGATCCAAGCCGAAAATAATTTTTTCTTTGTTGGTGGTCCTACATCAAGTATGATGATGTAGTTTGGGAAAAGGAATTTGCTTGACTTTCAACGGACTTCTGTGCCAGAATGTCCAAAATATGACTCCAGTGCCGTACAAATTCAATACACTTTGATAGAACATACTGACTTTCGCCAGCTTCCTGTATCGCTCCTGACCGAATATTTTGACCTCTACCTCTATTGGTTTCCTGTGAATCATATTCGACGATTCAAACCTTTTAGGAGGTCTCGCCATGCCGAAAACTTTCTTTATTCCTGGGTATAGAAGAACGGAAACCACTTTTTATGATGAGCAATTCCTCACCAAAGTCTTTGACAGTGTAACCGACCCCTTCGCCATTTATGATCGTGATCTTCATATTATTAAAGCAAATAGAGCCTTTATGAATATCTTTCAAATCTCTGACCAACAGCTTATCGGCAGCTTTTGCTATGAAATCTTTTATAAACGCACCGAGATTTGCGAAAACTGCCATGTGCAAAAGGTCTTTCGCACCGGTGAGCGGCACATGGTGGAAAAACTCATTTCACTGCCGGATGGACGGAAATGCGTTTGGGCAGTGCACTCTTACCCCGTAAAAGATCCTAACGGCATAACCATTCAAACAATCGAGCATGGAAGAGATATTACCGTACGCAAAGACCTCGAACACCAACTGCGATCATCGAAAAAATTCAACGAAAAAATTATCAGCAGTATTACAGATAGCCTGGTGGTAATTGACCCCAGGACCCACACAATAGTTCAGGCGAACCAGGCCTTTCATTCTCGTGTGGGCCTTGAACCTACAACTGCAATTGGGAAAAAGTGTCACGAGATTATGAGAAACACTCCTAAACCCTGTGGCACAACCGGGATACATTGTCCCCTTGAAGAAACGTTTCACACGGGACTTTCGGCCATGTCGGATAAAGATTATCCGAACTCTGAAGGAGAAAATCGTCTGCTGGAGATTTCGACTTATCCCATTCTCGATAATCAGGGTCAGGTTGACTTAATCATCCGATACGAGCGTGATGTCACCGAAAAGCGCAGAATGGAGGAAGCCCTGGCGTTTCGTTCCAAGGAATTGCAAAAAAGTCAGCATCAACTGGAAACACTCTTTGAATTTTCCCGGCAGGTGAGCGCTAAAACATCCCTGGCGGAGGTGGTTCATTTCATCCATGGAATCACGCGAAAAATCTTCCCCGACTCAGAGCTTCTGCTGTTACTCATGGATGATGACGGCCAGAAATTCCTTGACTTGAAAGAATGCAGCCTCAACATATTTGACCCCTTGTCACACGCTTTACAAAAACTCAAGCGGTCGGGATTGCTTAAAGACTTTGTCAGATATCTGCAAAAAAACATACAAGACCGGACAATCAGTTACCAACAAGCCAAAAACATTCCAGATTTTCTGAAAGTCATCTCGGAAATTTATCCGAGTTGGTTCGGATTGCCTGTCTCTATACCTGAACGCTGCATCGGTTATGTGGTGCTGGGTTTTCCTTTCTTCTATGAGGTCCCCCGAAAGGACCTGAACTTTCTTCAAACCTTCTTTAGCCAAATCGCCGGAGACATACGTCATTTGGTTATTATCCATAAGGCGGAAAACAACCTGCTCCAACAAGATACCGTCCAGAGAACCTCTCATCCAGAAATTATCGGTCAGAGCTCGGAGATGCAGAAAATTTATGAACTGATCGATCTGGTCTCGGAATCCAACGCCACTGTTTTGATAGGCGGTGAAAACGGCACAGGCAAAGAACTGGTCGCAAGGGCCATCCACCAGCAGAGTCATCGCAGAGAGGGGCCCTTCATAGTAGCCAATTGCTCGGCCTATTCGCCGACCTTGCTGGAAAGCGAACTTTTTGGCCATGAAAAAGGGGCGTTCACCGGTGCCATTAAAACAAAAAAAGGAAGGGTCGAACGGGCGATAGGCGGCACCTTGTTTCTCGATGAGATAGGCAATATTGTTCTGGCCACTCAGATTTTGTTGCTCAGATTTCTCCAGGATCACTGTTTTGAACGGGTTGGCGGAGAGGAAACCCTTGAGGCGGATGTACGGGTGCTGGCTGCAACGAACCGGGATCTTTATCGCTTAAATGTTATCAGCATCGTCCTGCCGTGTCTACTCGAACGCAAGGAAGATATTCCGCTGCTCTGCAAGCATTTTCTTAAAAAATATAACCTGAAAGAAAGAAAAGAAATCCAGTTCATCTCCCCCGATGCCATGCAAATTCTGATGGACTATGAATGGCCCGGCAACATCCGTCAACTGGAAAACTCCATTAGGCATTCCGTTATCCTTGCCCAAGATCAAATCATCGAGAAAAACCATCTGCCATACTTCCTCAAGCAAGCCAAGGTAGCTTTGCCCCTCACCTCTCTGGCCGAAAATGAGCGGCGGTTAATTGCCGATGTACTCAAGAAATCCAACTGGAACAAACATGAAGCGGCCCGGCGTCTTGATATCAGCCGCAGCACGCTTTACAGCAAAGTCCGCCGCTATGGTCTGAAAAAAGAGATCTATTGTGTATGATTTATGAACAGAACCGGGTCCTTTTTACGACAGATGGAAAAACCCTATTCAGGGTAGGCAGTTACCTGCTTTTTGCTGACGCCTGGAGTCTGATTTCAGACAGTAACCCCGATTTCTTCTTTTAATTGCCATTGGCCACATCCCGCTGGTTCCATTATTTTTTTTACCGGACAACTATTTGATATTTAATTGGAATAAGCCATGGAATCTTAAATATTCGTGGCTTTTTGGTTTTATGGCAAGGATTTTGAATACAATTATATTTTAGCAGATTTTCAATCAAAAGCTCAAATATGCTTTTGCTCTTAACAGTTAAGTAATCTCCGATCAAGAAATAAAAATCGATAAAATTTTGTTGTATAATCGTTCAAGGAGTTCAAACACGCAGGGTAGTTCGTTTTTTGGAAAAAGGGATTAAAGGCGGTCAAATCCTTTTTTTTCATCAAAGGGAAAAATGGCGAAGTAAAGGGGCATTCTAAAGGGTATCCCAACCCCGTCAAGGTGTTTAGCCAAAAGCTGCCCACAATAACAGAAAGGAGGTGAGACGCTGCAGAAAAAACCGCCTCTCCCAGAGAGTATTACGTGTTGCGAAATTTTTTGAAGTGATGGAATTCGCATTACGGGTGTTGTAGGCGGGAGGAGGTGGCTCAAATCAACATCACAATAACAATAGATTGGAGGTAAAAATATGGCGACAAAAAAGGATGTGGAAATAAACAGTCGGGCTGACACGCTTGATATGATGCATCCAGACATCAGACCCTGGCCGGTAACACCGCCGCCTTCTTTTGAAGAAGTCATGGAAAAGACCTATGCCAAGCGCAAGGCGGAAGACTTCGGCAAGTGGTGTGAGGACAACCTCAGGTATGAGTATTGCTGGGGCAAACCCGAGGCCCTTCAGGGATTTAAGTTTGTCTGTTGCGGGCAGTGGAGAATGGGCAACATGTTTTGCGCCGGACTGCTCTGCGAGGCCGGGGCCGAGGTGATCAAAGTCGAACCGCCCGGAGGCGACCCCTTGAGAAAACTCACCCCCTTCGGCCGGGAAGAGTATATGCTCGAAAGCAGGATTACCGGCGAAAAATGCGGGCTCGATTTTATCCACGAGATGAGGGGACAAAAATCCGTAACCATTAATCTCGAGACCGAAGAAGGCCGGGCAGTTTACAGGACACTTTGCAGCCAGGCCGACGGTGTGATCGACGAGATGCCCCCGGGCTACATGGACAGCATCGGTCTTGGCTACAGAGATCTTTGCGAGGAAATGCCCAGGCTGGTCTATATTAATATCGGCGTGCGCGGAACTTGGGGCCCCTACAAGGACAAGATGTCCAAGTTCGGTCAGTGGACCCTGGAACCCTTTGGCGGCTGCTCCAACGCGTTTGTCCACAACACCGGCTTTCCCCAGGACCAGCTCCCCAGGGGCAAGGGCGGCGACCCCACCCGGTCCGGTGTATGGTTTGCCGATTTTGTGGCAGGAGAGCAGGCGGCAAACACTTTACTTGCAGCCCTGTACTGGAGAGATGAAATGAGCGGCGAAGGTCAGTTCTGCGAGGTGAGCGGCGCCGAGACTCAGAGCGACATTCTTGACTTTGATATCAGCTGGTACGGCTTTAACGCCAGCATCAAGGCCAGGACCGGCGCCTGGGACCCCAACCTGAACCAGTATGAGTGGAATCCCTGCCGGGACGGATACATGATGATTGGCGGCCAGACCGACAGGCTCTGGTACCGGATCGGCATGTGCATTGAGCGAGACTTCCCGCAGTTCGGAAGGCTGATTCATGAAGACCCCATACTCAAGGAGATGGGCGGCAGGAACGCTCTGAATATGCTGGTCAAAACCTATACCTTGACCACCCGATGGCTCAGGGACATTAACAGGATCGAGGCCGAGCAGAAGCTTCTGGAATACGAGATTGCGGCCGGACCGGTTCTGTTCATCGACGAGCTCTCCGAGTTCCCGCATTTCAAGTACCGTCCCTGGGTGTGCACCATTGACACCGATCATTACGGCACCATACTATTCTCTGTGTCGCCCAACGCCTATGCGCAGGCCACGCCCCACAGGACCAAAGTGCTGGGCAGACCGGTCGGGTATGATAACTACGAGATATTGCAGAAGTGGTGCGGCATCGGTCAAACACAAGTCAACGAATATTTTGAAAAGGGGGTGATGTAATGGCGAAAGACCCACGTGAAACAAGAATTGAGGATCTGCCAGGCCCCAAGAGCAAGGAAGAGCTCGAAGAGATGAAGATGCCTTACGAGGAATACTGCAAGGCGCAGTTCGATCCGGGCAATGAGTTTTCAAAGCCCCAGTCTCTAAAGGGTATCCGGTGGATGAGTACCACCATGTATATCTTCACGCCCCACTCCGTGTCCAACCTGGCAGAGTTGGGGGCTGATGTAATCAAGGTGGAGATGCCGAGAATGGGCGATCCCATGCGGCACTGCGCTCCGTTCAACGAGACGTATCTCTATCCGTTGCATGACTCCAGGCCCATGACCGGTACGGGTATGGGATATCTGAACGCAAATCCCAACGAGTACCACATCACCATGGACTACCACCTGCCCGAGCTGAAGGAGGCCTTCTACTCGCTGGTCAAGATGTCCGACGGGCTCACCGAGTGCTACCGTCCGGGTACCTTTGACCGGTGGAGCCAGAGCTTCCGTTTTCTCCAGGAGATGAACCCCAGGTTCATCTATGTATGGGGCGGCGGCTTCGGCTACGGACCCAAATGTTTCGGAGGTTCTTACGACATTCTGGGCCAGGCCCACGCCGGGCTTGCTTCGGTAACCGGTATGCACGAGTATATGGGCGGCCATGCCACCAAACACTCCAACTGGTGCATTGACTGGTACTCCGGCACCCAGATCACCTTCGGGATTCTGGCGGCCATCCACTGGCGCCGCAAGACCGGACTGGGAACCATGATCGAGTTCTCCCAGGTTCAGGCGGCCACCCGGTGTCTGGGGTATGCTGCTCCGCTTTACGGCAGGTTCGGCGTTGTGCGCCAGCGCTGGGGCAACTGGGATACCCAGCTCTGCGCCCACGGCATCATTCTGTGCGGCAAGTCCGACTACCCGGATGCAGAGAACCCGCAGGACCGGCTTGAAGCCAGGTATGCGATGATCTCCGCGTTCCAGGATGAAGACTGGAAAGAGCTGTGCGCCATCACCGGCATGAAAGACCTGATGGACAAATACAAATCCCATAATGAAAGGGCCGAAGGCGAGGCTCAGATCGAGATTTACGCAGCCCTTGAAAAATGGGCCGAGGATAAATCCCGAGGAGAGGTTGTAAAGATCTGCCAGGACGCAGGTCTGCTGGCCGAGCCGGTGTGTAATGACAGGGAGTACTATGAAAACGATCACTGGAGAGAGCGCGGTACGGTCCGCTGGATGGATGACCCCATCTTCGGCGATGTGTTGCAGCACGGCAGTTACTCAGCAGGCCTATTGTCCAAAACTCCCAGACGACTCTTCTGGATCTGGCGGCCGGTGGGTGCTGACAACGTAAAGATCTACCACGAACTGCTCGGCTACCCAACGAGCACAATTGAAGAGTGGTATGAAAAGGCCTGGTTATAAAAGGAGGTATAAATTGTGTGTGATATAATTTGGTGTAAAAAAGATTTTGAGGGAAAGCCCTGTAACACCATTAATTATCTGGATCCTTATTGCTTTTGGAACTGGGAAGGCACCATTAATTGTGCCGAATGTGGAGCGGTCTACTATATCCACATGATTCAGGGCAGGATGTATAAGGGCCCGGAGGACAGACCAGGGGCAAAGCCTGACACCAGCCCGCTTTATGCGGATAAGCCCCTGGATGGGTACAGATTTTACGGGGCGGGTATCGAAGGCAGGACCAGACCTTTTGAGTGCCTGCCCAGGCATATCTACCTGGGAGTGCCAGACATGGTGAAGTTCAGCATAAGAGGCAGGCCGGTCAGAGGCCATAGGCCTCAGCCTCCGAGCGCCGGCATAGCTGGAAGCTACGGTTTTAACTGGGACATTGAGAAGCTATCTCCGGATCTTTATGAAGAGTATCAGCAGAAGTTAAAGAACGGCGAAGTTTCCGAGTGGTAACTAAAAGGTTAATTAAAGAAAGGAGTGTCATATGGCAGAACTAACACCTCAAGAATTTCTGGATGAATGCTTAAAGCCGGACAAAGAGTCTGACCATATATGCTGGGACTGCTTACATCTGAAACCGGTGATACAAGGCTCCAGTTTCCCTCCGGCAGACATTATCGGCTGGTGCAAAAAGATCCATTTCCCCCACTACTGGTGCGTAGCTGACTTCAATGTGGTCAAAAAATGCTACGCCTTTGAATCAAAGAAGAAAAAATAACATGGAGAAAAACGTAAAAAAGGAACTCGATACCATCAAACAGATGGTGTTGAGATGGCAAAAGAGCTATCTTGGATGGGCAAGAGATGACGGGGGAAACGATTACCTGATTGAAGAGTTCTCGGAAGAGATCTCCATGTACGTCTCCCCTTTGGTCCGGAGGCTGTGTGAAAACGACTTCCTAACCTCGTTCGAGCATCACGAGTTCATGGACTCTTGCTACAACCAGTTAAATGAGCTTCACGATCTTATTAAGATTAAGGAAGCTGAAACCAAAACAAAACCAAAAGGGATTTGGGCATAGGCCTGTGTAAACCACAGGCTTATGCTGAGATAAAACCAAAAGGAGGTAAAAAATGCCTGAACTTTGTCGCGTGGGCGTCTGCGGGTTTGACCCCATGCTCGTCAAGGGATACGTCGTGACCGGGTTTAGAGGTCTCTGGTGGCACATATCAGACGAGATCTATGAGGAATATGACGTAAAACCGAATGACAAGATTTCCGGCAAGCTGCTCAAGGTTTATGCTGGCCAAACTGGAGAATTGACCCACGAGCCCAATGTAGACTTTGAGTGGGATCTGTCCAAGGAATCCGGTCTTGCGGTTTTGCTGCCGGGTAAGGTTATTGTTGATTATAAGCTCACAGAATTTCACTTCCTGGAGTTAATCGTCAATAAAATCAATGACCGGGAAGTCTGGCCAGGCGAAGATGTGACGAGCGTAAAGATGTGGCCCGAGGATAAGATGAATCTGGATTTTACTATTGATTTCATTCCTCCCGTCATGTAATTTAAATTATCTCTTCCCCCAGCCTCTGTTAGCAGGGGCTGGGGGAAGAAAAGAGTTCTGATTTCTGTACCAGGGAGGTAAAACCATACCACTTCAGAGTCTTATCCTAACTCCCGTAAGCGGCGGGGGCCTCCACCTGCCACCTCCGCCGCTTATTTTTATCGATTTCCAGGAATTTCCCTTTTAAAAACTTTGGGCATTTATTTCCCTGATTGGTGACGAATTGACATATTAGCATAAAAATCGAACTGCCGCGGAAATTAAGCGGGGTCGAAATCTAAAAAACTGCAGTACATTGAATACTAATAACAAACAAACGGCTATTCTCGTGTTTGTTGGCAATGAAGAAGTCCGCAATAATATTCTAGAGTTATGCAAAAAAAACAACTATTATCCGATAATAGCAACTGATCCGGAACAGCTTATAAAAAAAATAAGGGTCATGAGCCGTGCAATCGTTTTTATGGACCACGAGGTAGTAAACAATTATGGTGCGAGGATTTATTCAAGAATCAATGTTGCTTGTTCCGGCTGCGATGTCCTTTTCCTTTGTGATCAAGCGCATCGAGACCTTATCAAGGAGGCCATGGAACTTAGTGTCTACGCGTGTATCCTGGAACCCTTTGAGGAGTGGGAAGTTTTGACCATGATTAGGAACATTCTCGCAAAAAAGAAACCGATAGGAGAAAATAAATCCTGAAACGGTCAAACCTCATAAAATATCCGGGCCGAGCTGCATGGGGGCATCGCATACCGCCAACCATTAGCAAGGAAAAGATGCGCCGATTTGCCGAACGGCTCACACCAAAAAGCTGGAATATAATATTACATGAAAAAGATGCATTAGAAACCGCAGGTGTGTTAAATATCCTTTTAAGCATTCAGGGACAAGATCGCCGGGTTTATGCGGATATTTATGGAAATAAATGTTATGAATGCAAAGGAACAAGTGGTGAGAATTATTTTGAGAATAGATATGGTGACATTTTTTATAAAAATCAGGTTAAGCCGGTTCTGGGTATGGTTCGGGGCCGAATGATATTCAAAGAGCTGAAATCCTCTGGAGGTGACAAAACGGGTAAGGTCGCGAAAATTATTGTGCAGTTATGGCCTGACTTAGTGGGCTGGAGAGTTACTTTGATTCACGAACTGGCGCACGTTGCCGTATACCGATGGCGAGCTTTCGTAACCAAGGATTATAAAAATCAAGGCCCATTTAAAAAGTACGCAGGTGAATATTTAAGGACGAATATAATTAGGAAACAATTGCCCATGGAACATAATCATGGGCCAAACTTCCAAAAAGCGCTTGTATCTTTAGCTAAAAGAACCGTTAGAGAATTCGGAAAAGAAATTCCCGAAAATGATGTTTTCTGGGATAATCTGAAATTTGAGTTGGAATGGTTTGCTTTTGCAAAATATGGACTGAAATACCAGGCCAATAAACATGAAACGCCTGCCCGGAGAAAATCGTTCCGGCGCTAGTAATTTTTTTCCGGTTCCGTCATTTTTTGATCCGAGCCGGCCTATGGTCAAGCCTTCTCCATCCGGCGTGGCAACTCCCCGCCATGTATACACCACAACAAGAATGCGACCCTATGCGTCCATTACAATTGTGACAAACCTTTCTTCAGTATGCTCATTATCATATCTAGTGCCCAAACGAAAACTAGGTTTTTTCGTTAAGATCAAGGACAAACCTGCAGGATAGCAGATTTGGACAGCTGTTAAGCTGCCTGCAAGAGCGAGGGGCATGGATGCCCCGAGTCAACACGAAAATTTTAACCACCCCAGAGAAATAGGCTTCGCATTTCACGGGGCAGGCGCAGATATTGGCGAAAAAGACAGTTTTCGTTCAGGCACTATCTATAGTAACCGCATTGGAATCATCAAAAACAGTCGCCGCATCGGCAAAATCAATACCGTGCTTATCCAGATTTGTTTTGCCCTGAAAAACCCGGTCCTTTGGGCCAGAATTCTTTTCAGTTGTCTCATTGTAATTCCATTCCAAACTCATATGATAATGATATGTACAATCTGTGCACAATTCAGCAAAAAACAGAATTTCTTTTTTTTTACTGCAAAGTTTTGCTATAGTGATTTTATATGTGGTCAAAATTCAAATCTGGATCTGGTACGAAAAGTCCTTTCGCTTTATTATACAAAATATAGAAAGAGTCAGAAATATGATGCTGAATTTCGTGCTGTGGAGAAACATTATTGAAAACCAAATCTAAACTCATTGAAATTGACGGTGTCGGTCAGATTTTGTTTGAGCGCAGTAACCGGGCAAAGCATATCAGTATTTCCGTGAAACCATTCAAAGGCGCACGAGTTGCCGTTCCTTATGGAGTATCATTTGATAAAGCCAAGCAGTTTGCTCGATCCAAGAGCAACTGGATAAAAAAACACCTGGATAAAATGAAACAGGTTGAAAAGGAACATGAAGCCTTTTCAAATGAATCCACTGAAATCAACAGAGCCGAAGCCACAAAGCAACTTGTTAACCGCCTCAATGAATTATCCGAGCAACACGGTTTTAGCTATAACAAGGTATTCGTGAGAAACCAAAAAACCAGATGGGGGAGTTGTTCTTCCAAAAATAATATTAGTCTTAACATGATGCTGGTGAGATTGCCCGATGAAATGATGGATTATGTCCTGTTACACGAACTCGTTCATACCCGGATAAAAAATCACACCCATGCGTTTTGGGCGGAATTAAATAAGTTTGTGGGAGATGCCAAAGGAATGAGTAAAAAAATGAATGAATATAAGGTGGTTCTGATGTAATTTTATTTTGCCCGGTGTGTAAAAAAGAAATTAACCCCACCCCCTCTATACTTTTGCGAAAGATTGGGTAGCAGAACAAATGAAAGGGGGTAGTTGAGTAAGGAAGGTTGGTGAGACAGCGCTACACGGAGGTTGGCACTCCTGATAACAGGATTACTGGTCTTAAAACCAAGTCCTGATGCCCCGGACAAAGACCTCTAAACCGGTATTGGACTTCGTAGTCACCGCTCACCGAAAACATATTTCATAATAGTCCGTTTAATCAAATCATTTTTTAGAAATAAAATGCCAATGCGATGTTATTAAGCACTGAAAAAGGCTTGTCAGGGAACTGAAATTGGTGTATTCCTGAATCAATCAATATGGCCCCCGTAGCTCAGTGGATAGAGCATTGGATTCCTAATCCATGTGCCGCAAGTTCGATCCTTGCCGGGGGCACCAGTAAAGTCAAGGGGTTATGGCGCATACCGTAACCTCTTTTTTTGTGACCAAATTGTGACCGGTTAATTTAGAGACAGTAATATCAAACCTTCGCACAGAACAGACTCCTGTTTACCATAAAAATTTATGACATTCGGACTTTGTTTTTTTACGATACAACCCACAGCTCCTGAAGATATAACCGAGTTTTAAGGAGGATCTCTCTTATCCCAACGCCGCCTGTTATAATGATTCATCTTGATTTTATGGACCTATTCTTTTAGATAATCAAACATAAACATGAAAAGACGCGAAGGTTTTTTCGCTAAGAGCTTTCTTTTTTTCCAGATCGGAACGAACGATCTGAAAAATTAACATGCCCCAGATAAACAAAAAACAAAACGGTTTAACGGGGCAAATTAAATGGTTAAATGGTTTCATCTTCCGGCGGAAACGTTTCAAGTCCTTCCAACTGCGCGGCGCCGGTGAGTCTCTTCTCGAAACAGGCAAATACGAAATCTTCAGAAAGCCTTTCATGGATTACAATCGCCGATGCAAGATGGATTGCGTCGAAACCTCTAAGTGGATATTTTTCAACAACCCGATCGATGTATCCATTGAGCTTATCTTTTACTTCCACACGTATAAAGCTCTCCCAGTCATGGTGAAATGAGTCTGCTATTTTACGGATCAACGTATCCGCAAGAGCTGACTCCCGTTTCTTTCGATATATAGAAGCCATGGTTTCTGCGTAAGCAACGAAAGATGTAACGATTTGCGTGGCCGATTTCCATCTGGAGATGACATCATCGGAATAAGGCTCATAGAAGTATCGCTTCACCAGTGCGCTCGTGTCGAGGTACAGAATCATCAGTCGATCACCGCCGGTTCTCGATTACCATTTCCGAAACAGGCTTACCCGAGGCTTCTACCACCGAGATATGGTCTTTCAGGATGCTCCGGCTCGGCAACGTGACCAGCCCTCCCTGGACCAGGGGCTCCAGTGCTGCGCGGATGGAATTATACCCGTGGTTTTCCTTCACAATGCGGGCAATGGGCTTCCCCCTTTTGGTGATCAAGATTTCTTCTCCGGCTTTCACCCGTGCTAAAAGCTGACTCAGGTTGTTCTTGACCTCCTTGATTCCCGCATGGATCATAATAACCCTCCTTTTTTGTAGCTACTTCATATGTCATGGTAGCTACTTTCAGTCATACAGTCAAGTATTTTTTTTAAGACCCGGGGTCAAAGCCTGAATTGTGAATTAAGGTTGGTCTATTTAACCCCCGTACGATCTTCCGGCCTGTCCCGGCACCTCCACGGTGATCTAAGGGGCGCGCAGGATAAAAATTTCACTGGGCAGGCAGAGGTTCGGGGTTTTTTTACCAGATAGTAGTCACTTTTTTTGATTGTCTTAATTTTTTGTCAGCAGTAACCAGTTTGGCGTTTTCGATGATTGACGTTGCAGCGATGATTCTGTCAGCAGGGTCCTTGTTATTATCCGAAAACAACCTCGCGGAAAGGCCTGCTATTTCCGGCGTAATTCCTCGATAAACGTAATTGTTGGATTCTAATACCAGTTTTATGAATTCCAGGTATTCGACATCTATGTTGAGCCTTCCTTTATGCATAAGCATTGCTATTTCCCATAACGATATATCGCAAAATATTATTCCGTCCGAATTATTGGCTGCTGAAATGGCCTTTTCCGCTCTTGGGGAGAGCATCTCCGGCTTCAAAGCTTTCCAAATGATGATATGAGTATCTACGACAATCATTATTTTAATTTTTTATTTTGACAGGATTTTTGGGATTAATTTTTATTCAAAGTTCAGGACATAGCTTCCCAATCTTCATCAATTGGGGATATGATATCACCAATTGAGGCATTTTTCGCAAGTTCTTTTAAAATCTTCCTCGACTTCACTCTTTTATCTTCCACAGGTACAAGTTTTGCCATATCATGACCGCGTAAAGTAATTGTAATAACCTCCCCTTTTTGAACCTTTTTCAGATATATGGACAGATTTTCTCTCAGTGTACTAATACCTACTTTTTCCATATTTTTGCCCCTCCTTTTTGTACAATTTAATTGTACAACTCAACTCAGGGGAAATCAATCTTTTTTTTTTTCTCTTCAGGTATCTTAGTGCGTATCCCCAAATAAAGGACCTGGGGTCAAACCCCGGTTAACTATCCTTAAATAATTATTCGCCGCCCGTTATAATAATTCATCTTGATTTTATGGCTCCAGTCTTTTAGATAATTAGTGCCTGAACGAAAAGTCATGTTCAGGCAAAATCCGAACATCTAATTTCTAAATTCGAAACAAATTCGAATATCGAATGATAAAATGACCAAAACTAACACATTGAATATCAGATGTTTTTGTCATTTGGATCTTTTTATTTTTGTCATTCTTTCGCATTTCGCCTGCCCCGTTAAATCTTTTATTCATATTTAACTGGGATGTTTCGGATTTCGAATCAAGAGCAAGGGTATGAATAGCGATCTTGTTACCAGTGAAAATTATTTGTTACATTCATGTCTGGATTTTTCCGCCACATATATGGCGGTTTCCATGCTTGAATACGAGCTGAACAAGAATTCCTCTTTGGCATCATCACAGACGGTTCATGCATTGCACAGTGTTATTCTAAAAAAAGTTCACTCTCACCAAAGGCAGTCCTATTTTTTATACAGAAAAGCGGCAAAAACTCTCCGATTTCTTGTGTCCGTCGGGGAAAATCCGGACCTGGCCCGGGAATCTTTAGAGAGTCTTAAACATATTGTTGCGCATACACACGGACCGTCACATCGGGCAGCGGCAGAGGCATTGGGCTCGCTTCCTCTTAAAATAAAAGGGCCGTCATTACATGAGGAAAGCACAACGAAAATTTCCTCGATTACATGGCATGAGTTGTGCGGTAAAACCGGTTTGAATGAAGCCTGTCATATGAAATGTGTGGGACGGAGTCTTGTGTTCTCCCTATCCGGTGATTCCGTGTTTGTAATAAAACTATCCAGATCAAATTCCGACAACGCGGCCTTGAACCGTGAGGCATTATGGATGGCGTATTTGCAAACGGTCAAGCACGAATTTCCCACAAGATTCGATATCCCCACACCGTGCAGGTTTGGAGAAGCGTACGTATTCCGGCTGACGGATTTCCCGGATAACCTGAAAAACAGGGTTAATATGCCCATGACTTCCGCCATTGCTTTTACGGTCCATCCCGACTATTTTGTTTATCCCAATCCTCTGCCTGATGAAGAAACTATTGATCGGAACAATTTTATGGAAGTTATGAAACGGAACGCCTATCTTCTGGGAAAACTGGCGTCCATGGGTATGGTTCACACCGCTCCGCTACCTCTTTTTCATAATCGTTTACAACGGCACCGACGAACTGACGGAGGATATTATGAATGGCCCAGAGGAGGAAGGCTGGACAGATGGTTAATGTCATGCCGCTATCCGAATCTCGGCAGATCGGGTATCAGAGATTTTGAGCACCTTGAGGCGATCTCAGGCGCTTCTTCCAGATTTTACCGGTTTGTGGGAAATCATCTGATGAGTATTATTTTGATAGGTGCCAGTTATTTCCGCAATCATGATCCTGAACGCGCGGGGTTTGATGAAAAGGGATTTCCCGTAGATACGCGACATCTTTTTTGCCCCGATTTAATGCAAAAACTCATAGAAGATTCATTTAACGCCTATTATGAAGGATTCACAGGAAGAAAAAACGGGGATCGGTTGCCGGTTGATTTTGATAATTTTGTGTTGCGTTTGATTGATGAATTCGGAGTTGATCGATACATGGAGGAAATTTTCAGGGTCGCGGATCAACAGGAGATGAGCGATGTTGAATTCAATAAATTTTTATTAGAGCGGGGAGTTAACCGGAACACCATAGAGGGGCTGCCCAGGGGTCTTGAAGATATAACCCTTTTGACAGGCCCGCACCTGGGAGGGTTTAATCAAAGGATTTCCCTGCCCGAGCTGATTCATTTCACCGAAACCGCCGCCTCCTATTGCATATGTGATCGTTATATTTTTGACGGTTTCTTAAAAAGTCCAACTTCTTCGTTGTGCTGCATTTCGTAATCATTCAACGTACAAAAAGTACGCCTCATGATTACAAAATTTGCGACGCCTTTTTATCCCGAGAGATTTGTTCGGGGGAACTTGTACTTTTTACTTTGCCGTCTCAATTTTGACTTTTTACGAGTTTATCAATTTTGCCTGTCGATCCTTCAAAACTGTTCACAGATAACCAATAACTGATAACGCCGAATCAACGGGTTGTTGCCCAAGAAAATATCTAAAAACTTTTGGTGTAAAACGGTAATGACAGTAAGCTCTCACGGCGTATCCCGCCGGATCTTTTGGGTGTTCTTGTTTTTATTATGTTTCGCATGCAGTCCGCGCCATTTTGTATCCTTGCCTGCCCGGACAGACACCCCCACGCGGATAGACGGCACCCTTGAATTTGTGGGCTTCGATGATTCAGTGGTTTCGTCAATTTTTATCGAAATCGCGGATACGCCTGAAACTCAGATCAAAGGACTCATGGGGCGAAGGTCACTAGACCCTACCCAGGGTATGCTGTTTGTCTTTGAGAGCGTAAAACCGCAAATATTTCTGATGAAAAATACGCGGATTTCTCTTGATATCATTTTCGTGGGGGAAAACGGGTGTGTGGTCAATATCGCAGAAAACACAACACCCATGTCAGATAAAATTTACAGATCCCAAGGGCCGATCAAATATGTTGTTGAAGTGACGGCCGGTTTTGCAAAACATTTTAAGATCGAGAAGGGGGTGTGCATCAGGTGGCGTCGCAAGTAAAGAATCATGGCTCAAAGGACCAGGCTTTGGTTATCCCCAGAGGGGATTTGCTTTTTTGAAAGTTCATTGACTTATTAAAATTACAAATAACAAATCCCAAAACATTTACCCTGTTAAATAATGCTTTGCATTAAATCTACGATTTATTTAACAGGGCAGGCAAATAACAACACGCGGCGCACGCGCAGCGCAGGCGCTTGCGCCGCGTGAGCGCCTGTGCTGCGCGTTGAACCGGTTTGAGATTTGTAATTTGAGATTTATTTGGAATTTGGTGCTTGGAATTTGTGATTTAAGACACAAAACTCCAAGGCAGAGCCGGAGAACTCTGACCTGGCTCTCCGAGGCGTAGGCTCTACGAGCCGGAGGCCCAAAGGACCAGGTTTTTCAGGGCAAAAACAAGTATGCCGTTTAAAGAACGTCTCTGATTCGCGCCATTGCCTTTTCGACGTTTTCGTAACTGTTAAAAGCACTAATACGGATAAAGCCGTTCCCGCATTTGCCGAATCCCGGACCCGGAGTTGTGACCACACCGGCTTTTTTAAGCAGAAAATCAAAAAATTCCCAGGCATCGTTTTTACAATCCACCCAGATATAAGGTGAATTTTCACCGCCTACGATTTCAAAACCAAGTCCCATCATCTCTTTTCGGATCAGGGCCGCATTTTTCAAATAATAGTCTGTCAACCCGATGATCTGGGCTTTGCCTTCTTCGGTGTAAGCCGCTTCGGCGGCTTTCTGAACCGGATAAGATACACCGTTAAACTTGGTGGACTGTCGCCGGTTCCACAGGGTATGTAAGGAATGCTTTTGACCGCTACCGTCATAAGCCATGCAGGTTTTGGGAACCACCGTGCAGGCGCAACGGGTGCCGGTGAAACCGGCGGTTTTGGAAAAGCTCCTGAACTCGATGGCCACTTCGCGGGCGCCTTGAATCTCAAAAATAGACCGGGGAAGGGTTTGATCCCGGATATAGGATTCATAGGCTGCATCAAAAAGAATCAGCGCTTTGTTTTCCCGGGCAAAATCCACCCAAGTCTTCAATGTGTCCCGGGAAATGGTCGCACCGGTGGGATTATTGGGAAAACACAGATAAATCAAATCCACGGGTTTGTCAGGAAGAAGGGGAACAAACCCGTTTTCAGGCAGACTCTCCAAATAGAGGATTTTGTCATATCTTCCATCATTAAACTCCCCGGTTCGGCCGGCCATCACATTGGTGTCAAGGTACACCGGATATACCGGATCCGGAATGGCCAGACGAATATCCTTGGCAAACAGCTCCTGAATATTTGCCGTATCGCATTTGGAGCCGTCGCTGACAAATATTTCATCCGGACTGATATCCGCCCCCCGAGACTGATAATCGTGGAAAGCGATCTTTTCCCTTAAAAAATCATACCCCTTCTCAGGCCCGTAGCCGCGGAAAGAGGCCTCCGAAGCCATTTCTTTCACCCCTTCTTGAAACGCTTGAATACATGCGGGCGGAAGCGGCAGGGTGACATCACCGATTCCCAGACGAATGATCCCGGCATCCGGGTTTTCTTTCTGATATTTAGATACACGGTTGGCAATTTCAACAAACAGATAAGAAGACCGAAGTTTCAGGTAATTTTCATTAATGCGAATCATGATTCATTCCTTCATGGCGGTGGAAGTTATTAAAAAAGATAAGCTTAAAGTAAAGGATTAAAAAAGGCTCACAAGTTGTTGAGATACCTGTAAGCCTAAACTTTTCTGGAGGCGGCAACCAGATTCGAACTGGTGAATAGCGGTTTTGCAGACCGCTGCCTTACCACTTGGCTATGCCGCCAAAAAAAATGGAGCGGGAAACGGGATTTGAACCCGCGACTTCGACCTTGGCAAGGTCGCACTCTACCACTGAGTTATACTTTCGGTTTTTGTCAAGAGAAAATTATTTCTTAAGAAGACCTCTGGACCTTATAAAATAGTCCGCACCTGACCAGACCGTCAATATCAAGGCCGCCCATAAAAATATCATCCCTATTGCATGAAAATCGATGGTAAGATACTGAAAGTGTATTAAAAGCGGAATGATAGCGGCGATTTGAAATCCGGTTTTGTATTTGCCGAGACCGGATGCGGAAACGTCTCGTCCATTATCGGCAATAATGCTTCTCAAGCCGGTCACCGCGATCTCACGCCCGATAATGATGCAGACAATCCATGCCGGTATCCACCCGAGGGACGTAAGCATAATAAAACAAGTAGAAACCAGAACCTTGTCGGCAACAGGATCCATAACCTTTCCAAAGTTGGACACCAATCCTCTTTTTCTGGCAAAAAAACCGTCCAGAAAATCGGTTATGGCAGCCGCTGTGAAAATCAGTGCAGCGATGAATGTGCAGATTCTGCTCGGAAACATAAGCAAAATCACAATCAGCGGTACTGAAGCAACACGAAACAGAGTCAACGTGTTGGGATGACTCAATATATTTTTTGTCTGTCCGCCGGGAAACATGGTTTTGATTACATTCCTATTTTTTTGTCTTTTCCCAATCGTCAAGGAAGGCCCTGAGACCTTTATCGGTCATAGGATGTGCAGCCAGTTTGCCGAGGACGCTAAAAGGGATCGTTGCAATGTCCGCCCCCATCAACGCCGATTCCAGCACATGAAGCGGGTTGCGGATACTGGCTACGATAATTTCGGTATCAAATGCGTAGTTGCTGTAAATCTCAACAATCTGCTCCACAAGCAACAGGCCTTCCTGGGCCAAATCATCCAGCCGACCGATAAACGGGCTGATATAAGTGGCCCCTGCCTTTGCAGCCATTAGGGCCTGAAGGGGTGAGAAGGCCAATGTCACATTTGTCTTAATCCCCTCCGCCGCAAGTCTGCGGGTGGCTTTTAATCCATCTACGATCATGGGAATCTTCACCACAATATTATCGTGGATCTTAGCCAGATGACGGGCTTCCTTGATCATCCCCTCGGTATCCGTACTGATGACCTCGGCACTGATGGGACCGTCAACAATTTGACAAATCTCTTTTATAATATCTTCAAAATCCCGTCCCTCTTTTGCAATAAGACTTGGATTGGTTGTAACACCGTCAACCATTCCCATGCTGTGTGCTTCCCTTATTTCGTCTATGTTTGCAGTGTCGATAAAAAATTTCATCGGGTAACCCCCCTCCTGTGTGATAAATTGCTTGATGGCTTCGTAAAAAGTCCAACTTCTGCGTTGCACTGCATTCCTCGTCACTGCGACGTACTATATGTACGTCTCATTCCTCGGAATTTGCGCGCCTTGAATTTGGAGCTTTTTACTTTGCCATCAAAATCTGACTTTTTCCGAGTTCATCATATTTAAACTTTTCACGTTTACCTTTTTACTTTTTACTGAAACATCATGCTTGTTATGGTACTTTTCTTAATATGTTATAAAATCAGCTCGTTCGGGTTAATTTCTATTTTTTTAAATATTTTTCTACAAACTTATCCCTGCATTCTGTGCTGCAAAAATACAAATCCTTTCCGTTGGTTCTCAAATGCACACCGTCTTTTTTAGGAAAATATATTTCACAGAAAGGATCTTTGATCATGACGTCATCCATCTGGGCGGCAGTTGTATTAAATACCGTTTTTTTCGGCGATCCGCCGGGAAGCATCCAGGATTTCACAGCCCGGTAGCAAATGTATATGATGCCCAATAAGATTAATAATCGCATGAATACTCAATAATGCTTTGTTCATTTTCATCCAGAATATCTAATAGATATTTCATATTCTTTTTTAAAACCGGATGGACGGTTTCCGGACTTATATCACAAATAGGCCCTAACACAAAACGTCTTTTATGCATCCTGGGATGAGGGATAATCAGATCCGCCGAATTTTTCACCAAGTCATCATATAAAATGATATCCAGGTCCAGCGTCCGGGGGCCAAACCGTATGGGGATGGACACTCGCCCGGCATCGCGTTCTATGGACTTAAGCTCATGTAACAGCTCAAAAGGATCAAGAGGGGTTTCAATTTTCACCACACAATTGACGAACCAGTCCTGGTCTTTGTAATAAACAGGTTCGGTTTTGTAAAATTTAGACCAATCCTTCAATACGGTTTTGTTGGCTTTTGTCAGGGCGGCAATACCATTTTTACAGTTTAAAAGCTTGTTCCCGATGTTTGATCCTGCAGCCACGTATGCGGTATGAGTTCCCATTAACATCTCGGAATTTTTAATTTTATTGAAATCATGAATTTTTAACGGCAACCTGTTTGTTTTAAAAGATGAACGTCGAACATACTAAAAGATGAACGTCCAACATCGAACATTGAACGTCGAACGTCGAATAAGGATGTCGCTCCGCTCCTCAAATTATTTTAATAGAATTCCTGCCCTTGTTTTTATCCTTCATTCAACATTTTTACCCCGTGAAACTTTTTTTCTATTTCACTGGGGCGATGTTGGGCGTTCGATGTTCGACGTTTATTTATTTTAGTAAACATTACTCAATCATTCCATTATTCCGATTAGAGCGAAGTCCCTGAGTCTCAATCGTCTTTCCACGCATCTTCCCAGAGCTGAGCCTTGTAAATCATGCGCGCATCGCCTTCAAGATAAATGTCGTGATAGTTGCCATCATTCTGTTGATAAAAAACATTAAGATATCCACCACTTCGTGTTAGAACATTTACAGGGGACTTTAACTTTTCTGTGCAAGCCATAACAATGGCCCCGGCAATTGCCCCGGTACCGCATGCCAGAGTTTCATCTTCAACGCCCCGCTCATAGGTCCGAATCGCAATAATGTTGTCCTTTACATAAGATACGAAATTTACATTTGTGCCGGCAGGAGCAAACCCGTGGTGAAACCGTATCTCCCTGCCTATTTTAACAACTTCAGCATTGTCGATACTGTCTTTCACAATGACCACATGAGGAACTCCGGTGTTGACACTGGAGATGGAAAGTGAACCGTTTTTAAGCTCAATGGGATAATCTATTTTAAGATCCAACGGGTCTGTGATTTTTACTTTAACACGCTCCCCCACAACCTGGGCGTGAACCCTACCGGCCTGGGTTTCAAAGGACATGTCCGGTCCTGCAATACCCGTTACATATGCATACCGTGCAACACACCTGGCGCCGTTTCCGCACATTTCCGCAGCACTGCCGTCAGAATTATAAAAGCGCCATTTGAAATCCGCACCATCCGTATTTTCCACAAGGATAAAACCGTCAGCACCCACGGACATTTTTCTACGGCATGCTTTGACGATAAAATTTGGAAGATCGGTTTCGTCGACAATTTTATTGCGGTTGTCAACGATTATAAAATCGTTGCCGCTTCCGCTCATCTTGTAAAAATCAATTTTTTTCATAATAATTTAATAGGATAGGAATTTCCTTTTTTGGACACAGATGAACACAGATTATCAAGATTCTTAAATTGCAAAATAACAATATTATCTGTATATATCTGCGAAAATCTGCGTCCTATTTAACTTGATCCTCAAGAAACGGCGGCAGGGATTCACCGTCAACAAGATCATCATAACTTTCGCGCTCCCGGACAACATGAAACCGGTCATCTTTTACCATTACTTCTGCCGCTCTGGGTCGGGAACAGTAATTGGACGACATGGTAAAACCATAGGCCCCGGCACTCATCACCGCAAAAAGGTCGCCTTTCTTTACATCGGGAATTTTCCGATCTACTGCCAGAAAATCTCCGCTTTCGCAAATGGGGCCCACAACGTCTGCCGTTATCTGCTCATCTTCTGTTTTTATCACCGGTGCTATGGCATGAAACGCGTCGTACAGTGTGGGTCGCATGAGATCGTTCATACCGGCATCCGCAATAACAAACTCCTTGACTTTTCCAGACTTTCTGAAAAGAACCCTGCTCACCAGTATTCCGGCATTTCCGACAATAACCCTTCCGGGTTCCAGAATAAGGTGAAGATCCAAGCCCTTAAGAGAATCAACAATGGCCTTGGCATATTCGCGGGGATGGGGCGGGGATTCATCATTGTAGGTTATTCCAAGACCGCCCCCCACATCCATGTATTTGATTTGGATTCCAATTTTTCTGAGTTCATTGATCAAATCCTTTAAGCTTTCCAAAGCGTCTGTAAAAGGTTTTGATTCTGTAATCTGTGATCCGATATGGCAATCCATGCCCACGATAGTGATGTTTTTAAGCCGACTTGCCATCTTGTACCCGTCAATGGCCGTCTCCATATCAATGCCGAATTTATTTTTATTCAGACCGGTTGAAATATACGGATGCGTTTTTGGATCAACGTCAGGGTTTACCCGAATGGCCACAGGCGCTTGTGTTCTTAAAAAACCCGCCCGTTTATTTATAAGTTCAAGTTCTTCAAGGGACTCAACATTGAACATTAAAATGCCCGCTTCAAGTGCATAGTCGATTTCTTCGGTGCGCTTTCCCACTCCGGAATAGACGATTTTATCCGGAGAGAAACCGGCTTTTAACCCGCGATGCAGTTCTCCACCGGATACAATATCAAGTCCGCTCCCAAGGCTTTGAAACAATTTTAAAACCGCAAGATTGGTATTGGCCTTCGCAGAAAAGCATACAAGCCTTTCCAACCCCTCAAACGCCTCGTTAAAGACAAGAAAATGGCGCTTTAACGTGGCGTGGCTGTACAAATAAAAAGGGGTGCCGACCTTTTCGGCAATCCTGCTGATGGGAACATCTTCACAATACAATTCATTATTCCGGTATAAAAAATGATGCATACACTCACCTTAACCCAATATGACTGAAGATTGAATGGGGTTTTTCATGATCAGGCGGCAAGGGGGGTCCCTTCTTGCCGCACCCCGAGAAACAAACGCATAGAAAAACAACAATAACGAAAGGTAACACAAGGCCTTTTTTAATTCTTTTTATCATCATTATCAAGTTAGTTCGCTTGGCCCCGCCTGCTATTTCAAGACACGAGGAGTGTAAATCAAAATTGTTGGTTATTGAGTTCAATCATAAGGTGTCAGTGTTCGGGTTTCAGGTTTCAGCTCTTCAAGTTTCTTGACCCTGACACCTGACACCTGACACCTGAAACCTTTTCCCAAAAGCTAAATACGTAGCGCAGACGAACATGAATTTTCATATTGCCAACAGCCGTGATTCACACCCAGACACGAGCGGGCAGGTCACAATTGGAATGTTGGATTAGGCTTCCATCTTAACGGCAAGGTCCTTTTCAGCCTTAATTATGGCTGCCCTCACGTTTTTCAACGACGTCCCGCCGAAAGATTCTCGGCGGTTTATCATCTGTTCAGTGGTTAAAATATCAAAAATATCCTTTTTGATATGGGAAGAAAAGGATTTCAACTCTTTTAACGTAAGTTCATGAAGCTCCTTGTTTTTGTTCGACGCATAGGCAACCGCCTTCCCCACACAATCGTGGGCCTGTCTGAATGCCATGCCTTTTGTTACAAGATAATCCGCCATATCGGTTGCATTTAAAAACCCGGTGGATGTGGCACGCCTCATGGCTTCTTTATTTATCTTCAGCTTGGGGAGCATTTTTATATAAATCTCTAAACATTCAGACAAAATATCCACCGTGCTGAACAGTGCGGTTTTATCTTCCTGCATATCCCGGTTATACGCCAAGGGTAATGATTTCATAATCGTTAAAAGAGAAATTAAATCTCCGAAAACACGGCCGGTTTTTCCTCGGACAAGTTCAGGTACATCCGGATTCTTTTTTTGGGGCATAATACTGCTGCCCGTGGCAAAGGAATCCGGAAGCTCGATGAAATCGAATTCCGATGAAGACCAGAGAATTAACTCTTCCGAGATACGGCTCAAATGAACCATGCAAATACTTGCCGCTGACAGAAATTCCATGATAAAATCCCTGTCCGATACCGCATCCATGCTGTTTGCCGATATTTCCGGAAAATCAAGGACCCCGGCCACATACTCCCTGTCAATGGGATATGTTGTTCCGGCAAGGGCGGCACTGCCCAACGGCATCACATTTATACGTTTCAAACAATCATCGAACCTGTGGGCATCTCTTAAAAACATCTCATAATACGCCATGAGATGGTGAGACAAAAGAACGGGTTGAGCTCTTTGCAGATGAGTGTATCCGGGTAACACAACATCCATATGAATCCTGGCAAGATCTACGATAACCTTTTGGAGCATCACCAGCCGGTGAGTTGTATGTAAGGTTTCATCTTTCAAATACATCCTGACATCCAGAACCACCTGATCGTTTCGGCTTCTTGCGGTATGAAGCTTCTGGGCGACCTTTCCCACTTTTTCGATAAGCCTGGCTTCAATATGCATATGGATATCCTCCAGGCTTTGATCAAACTGAAAATCTCCCCGGTCTATCTCTCTTTTTATCACGCCAAGACCTTCTATCAATGAGGAAGCCTCCTCTTCGGAAATAATAGACGTTTTGGCAAGCATGCGGCAGTGGGCAATACTTCCTTGAATATCATAGGAATAAAGCCGTTTATCTATATCGATGGATGAGGTAAAGTCTTCAACGATTCTATCCGTCTTTTCTGAAAACCTGCCATCCCAGAGCTTTTTCGCCATATAATCCTCATGTTAACATAGAATTTAGTCAGTTTTCCGGCTTGACCGGATTTTGTTACATATCTTTCTTAAGGTTTCAGGTGTCAGGTGTCAGGAACCAGAAATTATGAATCGAAAACCTGAAACCTGACACCTGAAACCTGACATACGAAAAGGGATTAATATGGGATATTTTTTAAAGAGCCATATTATGGGCAACTTTAATCATCCCAGTTTTAATCTATCGCTTTTCTTTCATCATCTTCTGAATACGCAGTCTTAAAGCATTTAAACGTATAAAACCTTCGGCATCTTTCTGGCTGTATACACTGTCATCTTCAAACGTTGCGAAATCCTCACTGTAAATCGATTCATCGGATTTACGTCCCAGAACACGGCAGTTCCCCTTGTAAAGTTCAAGCCGGGCAACCCCGGAGACATTGGTCTGGGTTCGATCCACCATATCCTGCAAAAGCTTCATCTCGGGTGAAAACCAGAAGCCGTAATACACCAGTTCGGAATATTTCGGAATTAGGGAATCCCTCAGGTGCATAACTTCCCTGTCCATGGTAATGGATTCAATGGCCATATGGGCGGCCCGCAATACCGTGCCGCCCGGAGTTTCATAGACACCGCGGGATTTCATGCCCACAAAACGGTTCTCCACAATATCGGCTCTGCCGATTCCGTTACGCCCCCCCAGCCGGTTTAGCTCTTTGAGGAGTTGGGCCGGAGACATGGGTTTATCGTTTATGGCCACAGGATCGCCCTGTTTAAAGGTTATTTCGACAAATTCAGGCGTGTCCGGCGCATCCTGGGGGGAAACCGTCATACGGAACATGTCGTCGGGGGGCGCTTGCCAGGGATCCTCAAGCAAGCCTCCTTCAAAGCTTATGTGAAGGAGATTCCCGTCGGTACTGTATGGTTTGGCGCGGGTAGTCGGTACCTGGATACCGTGCTGTTGGGCATAGGCCATCAAGTCGCTTCGCGAGGTGAGATCCCACTCGCGCCAGGGAGCAATGATCTTTATATTCGGATCTATTGCAAAATAGCTGAGTTCAAACCTCACCTGGTCGTTTCCCTTTCCGGTGGCGCCATGGCTCACCGCATCCGCCCCTTCAATCCGGGCAATCTCCATCTGCCGTTTTGCAATCAAGGGTCTGGCAAGAGAGGTGCCCAGAAGATACTGTCCTTCATAAATCGCATTTGCCCGAAACGCAGGGAAAACATAATCTTTTACAAAAGTTTCCTTCAAATCATCGATATAAACCTTTGTTGCCCCTGTTTTTAGGGCGTTTTCCTCCACCTGATTCAGCTCATCCCCCTGGCCCATATCTGCGGCAAATGCAACAACCTCACAACGGTAAGTCTGGATCAGCCATTTTAAGATCACGGAGGTGTCCAGGCCCCCGGAATACGCCAGAACCACCTTATTTATTGTATGAGACACGACCTTCTCCTTTTACCCGGTTTTGCCAGGTCAAACCTCAAATAACAAACAAATTCCAATTAACGAAATTCGAAAATCCAAACAATGTCTCGTCATGGAAGGTTTTGGTCATTTAATATTGGAATTTGAGATTT